>JABXKX010000229.1 GCA_013619035.1 Peptostreptococcaceae bacterium | reverse complement strand
GTGTAAATTATGTTTAGTATAACTCAACATTGAGTTTAATTTATTGAAAGGAAGTTGTATGTCGATAGGTGAAAAAATAAAAACTATGCGATTAACTCATAGTTTAACTCAGGAAGAACTTGCTGATAGATGTGAATTGTCCAAAAGTTTTATTTCTTTATTAGAAAGAGACTTAACATCACCTTCTATTGCAACTCTAACAGATATTCTAGATGTCTTTAATATTACATTGGAAGATTTTTTTAGTCAGAAAAAAATTGAGCAATATGTATTTACAAAAAATGATGTTTTCGTAAAAGAGGCCACTGAAGATGGGATTGAAATAAATTGGTTGGTCTATAATGCTCAAAAAAATGAAATGGAACCTATTTTGGTCAAAGTTCATCCTGATAGCGTTTTATTTGATGAAGAAGCCCATTTTGGAGAAGAGTTTGGTTATGTTCTTTCTGGCATCATAATGATTGAGATAAATGACAAACAGTATAAAGTAAAAAAAGGTGAGAGTTTCTACTATAGTTCAGAAGCACATCACAAAATATACAATGACGGTAAAAATGCAGCGACTATTTTAATGGTAAGCTCGCCACCGAGTTTTTAGGAGGTTTTGTGTACTTAATAGAATTAAATCAATTAACAAAGATATACGATGATGAGACTGTTGTTGACAGCATCGATTTAAAAATAAAGGAAAATGAATTTGTAACACTTTTAGGACCAAGTGGTTGTGGTAAAACTACAACCCTTCGAATGATTGGTGGTTTTGTAAATCCAGATGACGGAGAAATCTTATTTAATGAAAAAGATTTGACGGTTATTCCACCTTATAAAAGACAGATAAATACGGTATTTCAAAAATATGCTTTATTCCCACATTTGAATGTTTACGATAACATAGCGTTTGGATTGAGAATCAAAAAAATAAAGTCGCAGGAGATTGATAATAAAGTCAAAAGAATGTTAAAGCTTGTTAATCTAGAAGGTTACGAGAACAGAAAAATAGACGCATTATCAGGTGGACAACAACAACGTATTGCAATTGCAAGAGCATTGGTAAATGAACCGAAAGTATTACTTTTAGATGAGCCGCTAGGAGCGCTTGATTTAAAGTTAAGAAAAGGTATGCAACTTGAGTTAAAAGCCATGCAACAAGAATTAGGCATTACTTTTATCTATGTGACACATGACCAAGAAGAAGCACTTACAATGAGCGATACAATAGTTGTTATGAACAAAGGGATTATACAACAAATTGGTTCACCTACTGATATCTATAATGAACCGGAGAATGCTTTTGTAGCAGACTTTATAGGAGAGAGTAATATCGTGGATGGCACGATGATAAAAGATGCCATAGTAGATATAAACGGCATTCAATATACATGTGTAGATGTCGGATTCGATAAAAATGAACCAATTGATGTTGTGATTAGGCCTGAAGATATGAACATGTGTAATAAAGAAGATGCGACATTTTCAGGGATAGTGGAGAATGTTGTTTTTAAAGGTGTACATTATGAAATTCTATTTAAAGATGTACACAATACTTGGATGATTCATTCAACAAAATCTGCTGAAGTTGGCTCAACGGTATATGTCCATGTAGAACCGCTTGATTTTCATATCATGAAGAAGGTGACCAAATGTTAAAAAGATATGGTGGGGTGCCTTATATTATATGGACCATTATATTCATCATTTTACCGATATTGATCATAACTTATTATAGTGTGACGATGAATGATGGCAGTTTTACATTATCCAACTTCAAAAGTTTTTTTGAACCGAGAACATTAAAAGTAGTAGGCAGATCTCTTATTACAGCGTCAATCACTACAGCGGTTTGTTTGGGTGTGGGTTATCCACTTGCCTTTCTAATGAATAGAGTGAAACCGAGTACTGAAAAAATATTAGTAGTCATGTTGGTATTACCAATGTGGATGAACTTTTTATTAAGAACTTATGCTTGGCAAGCTATACTAGGTAAAAACGGTGTGATTAATAGTATTTTATCATTTTTACATTTGCCAACACAAAGTCTTATGTTTACTAAAACAGCTGTCATTATGGTAATGGTTTATAATTTCTTACCATTTATGGTACTACCAATTTACACCGTAATTAAGAAAATTGATAAAGGCGTGATTGAAGCAGCGGAAGATTTAGGAGCAAATAATTACAATGTTTTTACTAAGATAATCTTTCCATTGTCATTACCAGGGGTTGTATCTGGTATATCAATGACCTTTTTACCTGCCATAAGCTCATTTGTCATACCAGATCTTATTGGTGGCGGTAAATACAATATGATTGGTAATTTAATTGAAAAACAGTTTTTACTCATGTCCAATTGGCATTTCGGAGCAGCACTTTCGATGGTACTTGTTATGATGATTCTTGTTTCTGTTTATTTTACCAATAGATATGCAGATGAAGATGGGGGGCAATTATGGTAAAAAAGCTCTCTAGAAATATATATTTAACATTGGTATTTATATTTTTATACTTACCAATTATGTTTTTAATCGTGTTTTCATTTAATGAGGGTAAGTATTCAGGTAATTGGAAAGGATTCTCTCTACATTGGTATCAGGAACTATTTCAAGATCAAATGATAATGAGTGCTTTAGGTTATACTGTAACAATAGCCATTCTTGCCTCTATTATTTCTACGATTATTGGTCTGTTTGGTGCTTATAGTATTTTTAGAATGAAATCACGACCGAAACAATTGCTTTTAACAGTTAATAATATTCCTTTATTAAATCCTGATATTGTTACAGGTGTCTCTTTGATGGCATTGTTTGTTTTTTTACAATTTAGATTGGGATATTTAACGATGTTAATGGCGCATATTACGTTTTGTATTCCATATGTTATTTTAAGCATTTTGCCAAAATTAAGACAAATGCCTAAAGATATAGTAGATGCAGCCCTTGATTTAGGTGCAACCCCTTTACAAGCATTTTACAAAGTTGTTTTACCAGAAGTGATGCCTGGTGTCATTACAGGTGCTTTAATTGCATTTACATTGTCTATAGATGATTTTGTAATCAGTTTCTTTACAACTGGCAATGGGGTCAATAACTTATCTATTGCAATATTCTCAATGGCAAGAAGAGGTATTAGTCCGAAAATTAATGCATTGAGTACAATTATGTTTGTTGTAGTAATGGGGTTATTATTAATTATTAATTTAAGAAAAGAAAAGGAAAATTAAAATGAAAAAATGGATTGTATTATTATTAGTAGTTGTTTTGACTTTAGCTTTAATAGGATGTCAAAAAGATGAAGACATTGTTTATGTTTACAACTGGGGTGATTATATCGATGAAAATATCGTTGATATGTTTGAAGCAGAAACTGGTATCAAAGTTATTTACGAAATGTTTGAAACAAATGAGTCTATGTACACAAAATTGAAAAATGGTGGTAATCATTATGATGTTGCGATACCTTCAGACTATATGATCACTAAAATGATTAAAGAAGATATGATTCAAAAAATAGATTTAAGTAAAATTGAGAATTACTCAAATATTGGAGAGGCTTATAAACAACAAGCGTTTGATCCGAATGATGAGTATTCAATACCATATTTCTTTGGTACAAATGGAATCTTATACAACAAAACAATGGTAAGTGGGCCCGTTGACTCATGGTCGATTCTATGGGATGAAGCGTATGAAAATCAAATTTTAATGAATAATTCTCAAAGAGACTCGATAATGGTTGCGTTAAAACTTTTAGGTTATTCAATGAATACGACTGATCCAGCTGAACTAGAAGAAGCAAAGAATTTACTTTTAGAACAAAGAGATCTTGTGTTAGCATATGTTGTAGATAATGGTAAAGATATGATGATTAATGAAGAAGCAGCATTTTTAGTGACTTGGAATGGTGATGCTATCTGGTTAATTGATGAAAATCCAAATCTTGATTACGTTATACCACAAGAAGGTTCTAATATTTGGATTGATTCAATGGTTATTCCGACGAATGCAAAGAATGTAGATAACGCTCATAAGTTTATTGATTTTATGCTTAGAGAAGATATTGCCTACTTAAACACGGACTATGTTGGTTATTCTACTCCAAACATGAAAGCATTTGAAATGTTAGATGAGAGTATGAAAAATAACACAATAGCATATCCTGATTTAGACCAATTAAATGGTATGGAAGTCTTTATTGACCTTGGAGAAGACTTAGAACTTTATAATGACATTTGGTTAGAAATCACATCTCAATAGTAAATTAACGTCCATATTAACTATGGGCGTTTTTTTTTGGAAACTATTTTACATTTTTGATCTTCTATGGGTATAATAGATATAGTAGCTAAGTACATTGGAGATGTTTATGGATCGAAGAAGTGTTGAGAGCATATTAGAGAAATATGGACGAATATTCTATATCGGAAACGATGATAGAATAAATGAGTTGGAGTCAATAAAAGAGTATACAATAGATTTAGGTCGAGAGTATGAATTGTATCGACTTGCTATTTTAATGGCCGCAAAAGGCAAAGGTACAGATACTATATCTTATTCTAAAAAAGGGATAGAAGAAAGTATCGTTGCTGGGAATGATTATTTAGCTGTAGAAATTTATATGTTCTTAGGTATTCACTACAGAATGAAAAATCAATTTGATGATGCTTTTAGAGCGTATATAGGGGCTTTGAAAATATCCCCATCAGCTAGATGTTATAATAATTTAGCAGATCTTTATATTTTAATAGGAGCATTAGATGAAGCTCAAGAATTCTTATCTAAAGCGTTAAATCTTTTAGAATCTCAAGAATCTTTACCAGAATTTGAACAAAGACTACTCAATATTGTTTATACCAATCAATCTGAAGTAGAATTACTTCTGGGAAACCTTGAATTGGCTAAAAGCAGCGGTTTATCTATTTTAGAATTTTCAAAAGCCAATGGTGATATATTTAATCAAGGGTATGGTTTAACAGTTCTAGGTAATATTTGTCTGATCAATAAAGAGTATGAATCTGCCATGAACTATTTAAATGAAGCGGATTTACTTTATAAAAGTTGTGATAAATCATCTCAAAGACAAGTGGAAGCCTATATTGATGAAGTGCTTATTATACAATCAAAATGTTTGTATGAATGGGGTAAATATGAAGAATCAATTGATAAAATAAATCAGTTGATACTAAAAGACAAACATTATTACGAGTACTTAATAAAGAATTATGAAGCACTGAATAAAAAAGATGAAGCTTATAAGATATACCAAGCGTTCATGACATATATTGTAACAGAAGAAGAAAACAAAAAAGCTGAGCAAAAGGAAAACTTTAAAACGACTGTTGAAATTTATGAGACTGAAAAGAAAGCTCATGAATATGAACTTTTATATAGCAATACAAAATCAATTGGTGAAATTGGAAGACAAATCATATCTGCTGATAAACTGGATCATGTTTTAAATGCCATTCACAGTCATATTGATAAAATTATGGATTTTAATTCATTGGCGTTAGGTGTTATTGAAGATGGTGTCATTCATTTTAATTGGATGATTGAGAATCATCAACTATTAGAGTCGTATAAAACACGAGTAGACAATAAAAATAGTATGAGTGGATGGGTTGCAAGAAACAAAAAAACAATTCGACTAAATGATGCACTCACAAAAGAAGAATTACAAAAGTACAAAGAAACGCCTGATATGAATTGGCATGGTGACACCATGGATTCTATGATTGTGGCACCAATTATGGTGAAAAATGAAATACTAGGGATTATTTCAGTTCAATCAAACGATAAATTTCAGTACAGCGAATATGATTTAGAAGTTATTAATACACTGGCATCTTTTATTGGTGTTGCTATGAAAAACTGGCAAAGTAAACAGTCTCTAGAAGAGATGAATGAGAAACTAGAAGAGCTTTCTAAGACGGATGCTTTAACAGGTGTAAGTAACAGACACATATTGTCTGAAATTGTTGAAGACATATTTAAAAAGGATTTACATGATGATCACAAAATATCTGTTGTGATGATAGATATAGATCACTTTAAAGAATATAATGATACCTATGGCCATATTGATGGTGATCGATGTATTATTGAAATCGTTGATCAGCTGAGAATAAAACTGGACACTGATGGTAATCGATTATTTAGATATGGTGGAGATGAGTTTGCTGCCATTGTACCTTTTATAGAAGAACAAACGGTATTTGAGATGCTTGAAGGTATAAGATGTGAAATTGAATCTCTTAAAATACCAAATAAAAAATCGAAAGTATCTGACTATGTGACATGTTCATTTGGATTTACGACTGTAAAGAAGGGTGAAAA
>JABXKX010000579.1 GCA_013619035.1 Peptostreptococcaceae bacterium | reverse complement strand
ATATTAACATCATTTCATACTTTTTTTGTAGACATAGTCTGTTGAAATTGGAGTAAAGCCAATAGCCTTGTAAAAATCTTGATCTGAACCAACATAAACTGCTGTTGCACCCTGCTCTCTAATAAGATTACATCCTCTATAAATAGCTGCTTTGGCAAGTCCTAATCTCCGATGATCCTCGTGTGTTCCTACTGGTTCTAAAATACCAATTTGATTATCAGAATCATACCACATAGTGGCAAAAGCAACTTCATTGCCTTTATAACCAACAGTTATATCATATGATTTATTATAATCCTGCATGTTTCTAAGTTCTTTAAGACCAGCTATAGAACGAATCACTACATCTTTTTTATCATGATACCCAAAAGCATGAGCATGTGCATTGGCTTTATCTTCAAAGTTGTCATGAGTGATAAATTCATACCCTTCAGGTAAGACTTCATCTTCTTGATTATCTAAAATTTTCTTCATTGTCACTTCTGACCAATCAACTTTTTCATAACCTCTTTTAACTGCTTCATCTAATAGTACTTTAGCATGAGAATGAAGTCTTAGTTGAACAAAATCATGTTCACTTTTCTGACCTAAAATGTCTGCATCATTAAACATCATATGTTTAAGTTCATCATCAATATCTAGAGAACTAATTTCAAAGAATGCTTCTCCTCTATTTTCACCTTCAGTTAATAAAACGGCTTCAAGCACATCATCTTTTAGATACATCGTAATAGCTTCTCGATAGGCTTCTTCCGTAACTTCGTTCATATGTCTAGACATTGAATAAGTAAAATTCAATCTATCAATATGCCAATTAACTTTTTCACCAAATTTTTTGTAAGTTTCTTTTAGGAAATCTCTAATTACCCAAACATCTTCTTTTTCACATTTTTTTCTTGTATACATAAAAACACCTCCCAATCACATTATATAATAAATATCAGATGATTGAGTGGTGTCATTTAATTGTTATAAAACAGTACTATAAACCCTTAAAGCATTTTTATAAAATATTTTATCAACTTCCTTTTCAGTAAAACCATTTTCTAATAATGCTTCCGTTAATAAATATATCTTACTTATATCCTCAATTTCTAAGATACTACCGATACCATCAAAGTCCGTACCAATCGCAATCACATCAATTCCTGCTAAGTCATATATATATCTAATGTGATCTACAATAGAGGATACTTTTGAAACTTCAGATCCATCTAAAAACGCACTACAGAAATTCATACCCATCACACCACCATTGTCTCTTAAGGCAAGTATCATTTCGTCTGTAAGGTTTCTACTGTGATTACACAGATTTCTTGCATTTGAATGGGATGCAATGATCGGTTTTGGTGAATGTTTAATGCAATCCCAGAAACCACCATCAGATAGATGTGACACATCAATAAGCATATTGAGTTCATTCATCTTTTTTATCACATCTAAACCAAATGGTTTCAAACCCTTATCCATAAATGGTTCTTTACAGTTGGGATAACCAATTTCATTTTCATAATTCCATGTTAAAGTAATTGAACGGACACCTCTATCATAAAAATGTGTTAATTTGTTTATATCACCTTGTAATACAGCACCCTCTTCAATGGTGATAATACCCGTCACTTTATCACTTCTATAATTTTCTAAGATATCCTTAGAAGTTGTTCCAGCTTTTATCATATGTTCATTTT
This sequence comes from Peptostreptococcaceae bacterium, assembly GCA_013619035.1. The sequence continues at coordinate 27,770 of JABXKX010000579.1, read as the reverse complement.
CTTTTATCTCATACTCAAAACAATCAATCATTTCATTACATGTTTCATAAGGATTCTCTGTCTTATCTAAATCAACAAACATGGCAAAAAACTGAGCCATCGAATCACCTTTAATCATTTTTCCACTATCAATATGATAGTCATTTTTCCTGAATTGTGTTTGATCACCATAAATTCTAAGGATGGTATCACAATGTAAATCAAATAACATTAATGTTTGTCCCCCCATTTTAATTTAATAAATCCCGAACGTCCTGATCCAATTCTATAATTCGCATAATGAATTGGTTGTTTCTTGTAATATTCCTGATGATAAACTTCTGCTTCATAAAACTCTGTTGCCTCTAATATATCTGTAACAACAGGATCTCTGAATCGTTTTGACTCATCTAACAATGTTTTCAAAGATAAGGCAATTTCTTTTTCCGTCTCATCACTGTAATATATTGCAGTTTTATACTGTGGTCCTATATCAGCAAATTGGCCATATGGGTTGGTAGGATCTATACAAGTAAAGAAATAATCTACCAAGGTTTTATAGTTAATAACTTTTTCATCGTATATAACTTTTACAATTTCTCTATGCATGGTTTGACCCGTGCAAACATCATCATAATTTGCAGTTTCTTTTATACCACCCATATAGCCTGATACAACTGAAACAACCCCAACTCGTTTAATTAAATCACTTTCTATACACCAAAAGCATCCACCTGCCAAATAAGCAACTTTCATAGGACCTCCTAAATAAAAAAGATATGTTTGCCAATTTCAGCTTAACATATCTTTTACAAGATTTCTATTTTATTTCAATATTTCCAATAGCAAGGCTAATTCTTATTTCTATGATTTCACTTGCATCATCGTAGTTACTCGAATAATAAGTCGAATCATTTTTAGAAAAATCACTTGGCACCTCTATCGAATTTAGAGCGCCATCTACAACCAATTTAACGCCCACACTCTCAGGAATATCAATCATAATATCACCAATAGCAAAATCAATCATATATGATCCTGATGTTTTATCACTGATAAACAAATCAATATCTCCAACCGCATAATCAAGTTTAAATGATTCTACTTTTAAGTCAGATAAATCTATCGTACCATCTATCACAGCACCATCTATATCAAACATCCACTCTCCATGGTTTGGTAAACTGATTTCATACTTTCTATTTTGAAAAGTATTGAATACATCCTCCCAGTTCATATCTCTAATAACCAATTCAGTTGGCTTCAAAAGACTTGTATTAAGGGTCTTTTCTTCAACGCCTGTTTTAGGTACATTATATGAAATCTTCTCATTTGTATTGGTACCAATCTCTAATACGCCTTGTCTCATCTCTATATCTACAGTACCTTTTGTCACAATTGTAACATTCTCTTCTTGGAATACCATCTCTACTGGATCTCCAAAAAACCAAGACTTTTCATCCATATTCAGGTAACTGTATCCTATCACAATACCAAAGAATACAAGCCATAAAACAATATTAAAATATCTTACTCTTCTAAACAAGATGGATAATCCAGCTATAATTAGAAGTAAAGGCCATAAGTGTGCGACACCCCAAAACATACTTAATCTTAAAATATCAAAATTAATCAATAAGATACAAATTCCAATTAATATGATGAAAACTGCAAATCCCGAGGAATTCTTATCTCTTTCCATTAGTCATTCTCCTTATTATCATTATTTCTTCCAAGTAAAAGTAATCCTAAACCAATTAATAGTACTGGCCAAAAGAATTTAAATGAAAAGTTAGGAAACATTGCTGTAAATGCCAAATAACCACCTAAAGCGACAAGTCCAATACCAAGATAGCCTTTATTGATTTCATGTCTACCCTCTTCATCTTCTTCATTATTATAGTTTGATTCGTATTCTCTTTCATAATAATGATCATCATAGTCAGATTCATCTTCTGACTTATCTTCCGCCTTATCTTCATAACCGTAAGTTGGTTCACTTTTTTCATCAGATTTATAATCATGTGTTTTATCGTAACCTGATTGAGCAACAGTTTCTTTTGGAATAATTATTGCACATAATATATATATCCCAATGCTTGGGCCACCAAAAAATGCTGATATCACCCAAAGAGCTCTAATAATGGTAACATCTATATTAAAGTACTTTGCTAAACCACCACATACACCTGCTATTTTGCTATCTGTTCTAGATCGTCTAAGTTTTCCGTTCATACAATCACCTTCCTTATTTACCTTAATGCTAACACGCCCACATGTCACTTTCAATAAGCATGATTTCATTCTAATTCAATTCTAATTTTCCTCTAATTAACTTAATAATAATATCTGTCATAATGAAATTACAAGTTACATAATTATGGTATAATGACGTGAAAGGAGTTATTATGAGAAAGAATAATATGGTATTGGGTGTCATATTGCTTGGGTTGGGTGCTATTGCACTATTAAATAATTTTGGATTGATTAATTTTCACTTTTCTATTTGGCGATTATGGCCACTTATATTTTTAATCCCAGGCTTAGTATTTGAATTAAACTATTTTAACAACAACGGACCTGTTGGTTTAGTTGTTCCAGGCGGAATCTTATTAACTTACGGTGCTATCTTTATGATATGTTCAATATTTGGCTATCAACATATGATATACTTATGGCCTTGGACAGTTGGATCAGTCGGTATCGGTTTATACCAATTGTATTTATTTGGTGAAAGACATAGACCACTCTTCTGGGTATCATTTGGATTTATTACTTTTGCAGTACTTTCAAGTTCACTTGCTCTTCTAAGTATTAAAGGCAGTTATGTATTCCCAGCTTTACTAATCGTTGCTGGAGTTGCTTTACTCTATAACTCAAAGGGACATAATGATGATGATTCTCCGATAATATCAGTAGAATATGAAAATAGTAATGAAGAATAAATTAATGGTGTTGCTTGTGCAACACCATTTTTTATATAATATTAGCTTTTATCAGTCGTTCTGTTAAATGATTGGCCACCAAACCAATAAAAAGACCCGTGATTAATGAGGTCAAAAGTACGGCTGGTAAATACAGTAGTAAATTTGCATTTGAAAAGATAAGCATCGCCACTAAAACTTGTCCTAAACTATGAAGGACTGCACCAATAACACTCACACCTACCAAAGAAACCTCTTTGAAATTCAATTTCAGCATCACTGTCATACCGAAATAACTTAACAGTCCACCTGTTATACTATAGAGAAAACCAGAAAATCCTGCAAATAAGAGAGATACTAAAGTCACTCTCATAACTATGATCAGAAAAGATGATTTCTTATCCAATAAAACCAAAGTTGTTATGGTGATGATATTGGTCAGTCCCAGTTTTGCACCAGCTACTAAGAATGGTGTTGGTATCATCCGTTCGATATAACTCAATATAATTGCCATACTTAAAAATAGGCTTATAGTTACCATTTTTTTATTTTTCATACACACCTCTAGACAATTTTAACATTTTTTAAAATACATTGCTATTTTTTGATTCATTTCTTCAAAAAAGGGAAAAAATATAATGAGGAGGTGAAAGTCATGAAAAAAATTCTTTTACCCGTAGATGGCTCTGAATCAACTGCTTCATATAATATGGCTAAATCTTTAGCTAAAAAATACGATGCCACTATATTAATACTACATGTCGATGAACCAATAACACCTATCTATTGGGCTAACGACACCTTAACCCTTGAAAATCCAACCGTAACTTGTACAGATAATGGTTCTGTTATTGTGGATGAGGTGAGCAAGTTATTTACTGATGTTAAGATAGAAAAACTCTGTCGTTATGGCGATGCATCCTCTGTTATCATAGAAGTTTCTGAAGAAGAAGACTGTGATATCATTGTCATGTGCACCCATGGTATGTCAGCAATAAAAAGGTTTTTATTAGGCAGTGTAACAAATAAAGTTGCACATCATGCAACTAAACCAGTTTTAATCGTTAGATAAGATAAAGCAGATCCTTCCGGATCTGCCCTTTTATTTTGTGTATAATTCTAATATTTTTACAATAACATCTACAGCGCTTTCCATAGATTCTTTAACGATATATTCAAACTTACCATGGAAGTTTGCCCCTCCTGTAAATAAGTTCGGTGTTACAAGTCCCATAAATGATAATCTAGCACCATCTGTACCACCTCTTACCGGGAATGTTTGAGGTTCAATACCTAAAGATACCATTGCTTCTTTTGCTGTCTCAATCATATGCATCTTTTCAATTACTTTTTCTCTCATATTGAAATAAGCATCTTCCATATCAAGAACTACTGTACCTTCACCATACTTCGCATTTAAGAAGTTAACAGCACCTTCCATGATTTCTTTCTTTGTTTCAAATTTTTCTCTATCATGATCTCTAATAATAAAGACCATCTCAACACCTTCTACTGAACCATTAAAATCATTTAAATGAATAAATCCTTCATAAAGTTCTGTATGTTCAGGTCGCTGAGCATGAGGTAACATATTTGAAAGTTCTGTTCCTATATGGATCGCGTTTATCATCTTGTCTTTAGCACTACCAGGATGAATATTTCTACCATGAATGGTTACAGATGCATTGGCTGCATTAAAGTTTTCATACTCAATACCGCCTAATTCACCACCATCTACAGTATATGCGAAATCAGCTTCAAACTTTTTCACATCGAAAAGGTTTGCTCCTCTACCAATTTCTTCATCTGGTGTAAACCCAATTTTTACATCGCCATGTTTTGCATCAGGATTTGCTATTAAATATTCAACCGCTGATAGTATTTCTGCAATACCAGCTTTGTTATCAGCACCTAATAAAGTTGTACCATCTGTCGTAATAAGCGTTTGACCTTCATATTTCAATAAAGAAGGAAAATCACTAGTCTTCATAACAATATCAAGTTCTTTATTTAATACGATATCTTTACCATCATAATTATCAATAATTTGTGGTTTTACATTTTCTGCAGAAAAATCTGGACTTGTATCCATATGTGCAATTAAACCAATACTTGGTTTGCCCAGCACATTGCCTTTTAATGTTCCCATGACATATCCATTTTCATCCATAGATACTTCTGTTAACCCCATCTCAGTCATTTCATGTACCAAAAACTCACCTAAGTTCTTTTGTTTCATTGAACTTGGACAAGTTTCAGATTTTGGATCTGACATTGTATCTATAGCAACATATTCTAAAAATCGTTCTACAACTGTTTTCATGTTTTCCCCCTAATTCATTTGAGAAGTATAAGCCTGAATTAATTTTAACACAATTGGATGATTAGCTGAATCATAAATATGATGATCAATTGATTTTATTGGAAGTACACCTAAAGAAGTGCCCGTTAAAAAACACCCTTCCATTTCATCTAATTCAGTTATTCCAACACTCTCATATTGAATCTTCAGACCTAGAGTTTGACTCATTTTAATTACATTTTTAAACGTGATTCCTGTTAATATTTCCTCAAGCGGTGCACTGTAAAGTGTATTATCTTTGAAAAACACTAAATTGGCACGACTGCCCTCGGTAATTTTATCATTCTGATTGATTAGAAGTACCTCAAAAAATTGATTGTCTTTAATCATTTCAATATGACGTTTATAATCCATATTTAACTGTTTTACAGTTGGATTATGACGCTGTAATTTTACAGCCGTAGTTGCAACGCCCTCTTTATACAATTCTTCGTTTGGATAATAGCTTTCCATAAAATAAATTCTATAACGACCCTCTATGACATCCAATTTAATATTCTTGTCCATTTGTTCATTAATAGATACCAAATGAAGAACTTGTTCTTTAATCGCATTTACATCTGCAACAATAGAGACTTGATTAAGTGAGTATTCTAATCTATTCATATGATCTTCTAGAAATAAAACCTGTCCATTTAGAACTCTCATTACTTCATAAATGATTCGATCACTTTTTAATCCATTAAATGTTTCTGATAACATAACCTTGCCATCACCGATATAATATGCGCCAATATTTTTATACATAAGCACCCCTAAAATTTTTCTAACTTCAATGTAACATAATTAAGCACCTGTTGTTCTAAAATAACTTTTTTAAAGAAATTCAAAAGCTTTTCATTCTTAAACAAGGTCATCATCGTATTATTATCAATCATATTGATGACTTTACTTTCTAGTTCATCAAAGCTAAGATTTCTTCTTCTATTATAATATTTTTTTTCATCCATCAACCATTGGCTATAGCTTTTTCTAGCTAACACCAACTTATCAACGTTTACACCTCTATAATCATAAATCTTTATCATATGTGTCATCAGTATATAGATTTCATCATAAACAGGCATTCTGTTCTTATAGAGTCTATGAGGAATATTCTGCGGCATATGATGTTTTGAAATAAGTTTTCCGAAAGTCGAATGTACACGATTGGCATAATAGTTTTTCGGAGATCCCGATTGTCTATTTTCGCTATATAAGTCTTGATATTTCTTTAATAAATGCGGAAAATGCTTCTCAATAATATCAAAGTAAGTGTTTTTATTGATGCCTGGTCTAAGCGTCATACTACCTGGCATCACCACATCAACACCAATTTCTTGATATTGTTTGGTCATCTGAAGCAACTGATCTGGATGATCCGTTAAAAAGGGGAGGATTGGCATCGCTAACACACCAACACTCATTCCTCGATCTTTGAAAGCTTTCAACGTCCGTAAGCGTTCCTCAACAGAACTCGCATAAGGCTCAAAAATTTTTCTGATTTTATCATCTGGATAAACAATAGACATCATTAATGTAAATCCTGCTTTTTTATGTACTTCCTCCCATAGATCAATATCTCTCATAATCATATTGGATTTTGTAAACAACATCGCAGGATATTTATAATGACTGATGATCTTCGCACAGTCTATCATCATCTTTTCAGAATGCTCTAACGGTTGATAGGGATCACTAACACCAGAACTGATGCCAATAATCCCCTTCTCTCTAAACTTTTTTAATGACTGTTCAAGTACATCAGGTATATTTTTTCTAATTGTAATGTCTTTTTCAAAATCACCTTCCACATAATATTTTTCAGAACGTCCATCACAGTATTTACAACTGTGTTGACATGCTTTATATGGAGAAAATCCAAACTTAGATACAAAATAAGTATCTGGTAAGCCAGTATTTTTCTTGATACTTTTGACATCAATGTAATGTTTATTGATAGACACCATCAGAAACTCCTATCTAGGAATAAATCCTACCTTTTTGTACATCTTTCGAAGTGTTTTTCTAGCAGTTCTTTCAGCATTTTCAGCTCCTGCTTTATATACTTCTTCTAAATAAGCTTTATTATTCATTAAGTCATGGAATCTGTCTTGAACCGGTTTTAACACTTCGATAACGGCATCAGCAACAGCATCCTTAAATACACCATACCCCTCATTTTCATATTTTTCAACTACTTCTTCAGGAGTCATATTTCTACATACTGAATATATAGATATTAAGTTCTTAATACCAGGTTGATCATCTGATAACTGAACCTTTCCTATTGAGTCTGTAACAGCTCTTTTAAACTTCTTCTTAATCACTTCTGGTGGATCTAACAAGTAAATAATAGCATTTTCATTTTCATCTGATTTAGACATCTTTTTTGTCGGTTCTTGTAGTGACATGATTCTAGCACCAACTTTTGGAATATAAACTTCTGGAATCTTAAACGTTTCACTGTATCTATTGTTAAATCGTTCAGCGATATCTCGTGTAATTTCTACATGTTGCTTCTGGTCACTACCAACTGGTACAAGATCTGCTTGATATAATAAAATATCACAAGCCATTAATACTGGATAAGTAAATAAACCGGCATTGATATTTTCACTTTGACGACCACTTTTATCTTTAAACTGTGTCATACGACTAAGTTCACCAAAGTAAGTCATTGTAGACATCAACCATGCGGCTTCAGCATGTGCTGGAACATGTGACTGTATAAATAATGTATTCTTCTCTGGATCTAAACCACAAGCTAAATAAACTGCCATCGCTTCAAGCGTTTGTCTTCTTAAATCTTTTGGTACTTGATATTGTGTCATGGCATGTAAATCAACAACACAGTAATAGCAATCATATTCATCTTGCAACTTCACCCAGTTTGCAACTGCTCCAATATAATTCCCTAATGTTAATTTTCCTGATGGTTGAATGCCACTAAATATAACCTTCTTTTCCATATGATCACCCTTTCTTTCTTCAACAAGAATATGTCTTTGACACGTTCTATTTCATAACTATTAAAATGATGTACATCCAATAGTTTCATAATAAATTCTTACACAAAAATAAAAAAGCTTCCGTCTCTGAAAGAGACGAAAGCATACTTCCGCGGTACCACTCTAATTGAATTCCACTCAAATCTGATAACGGAGTTACCCGTCAACACCTACTAATTTCAATGTTGAACTCATGAGTCCATTCAGTTACTATCCAATACTAAGTTCCACCAACCCTTAGCTCTCTATCATTTTTAAGTAACATACTAATCTCAATCAAAGCTTTAACTTATTTATAATTATTATATACCATGAGACAAACTTGTCAACACTAATTCGTTGAAATGGCTTTTAAAGCACTGAGTTTCATTGCACGTCTTGCTGGATAGTACCCTGAAATAATACCAATAAGAGTTGCAAATACCAAAGCACCAGCCATCAAATAAAATGGAATATATGAGATCCCGTCCGCAAACATTTCTCCCATCATATTCAGGAAAATCTTGTTGATTATCTTGGAGACACCTACACTCAGGCCAAGACCCATAATCCCTCCAATTAAACCAATCATTGCTGCTTCAAATAAGAATAAATTCTTAATGTCTTTAAGTTTTGCACCGAGTACCTTCATCACACCAATTTCACGGGTTCTTTCATAGATAGACATGATCATGGTATTGGTAATTCCTATAGCAGCAATAAGCAGTGAAACACCACCAATACCACCAAGTACACCTTGAATAATCAAAGCTTGGTTTTTATTACCTTCTAGATATTCTGCATTTGAATATGCTTCATATCCCATATCTTTTATTTGCTGTTGCACATCTAGAACATTATCTAAATCATCTACTTTGACTTTTATCCTGTCATATATATCTTCTTTCGTACCAGGTTTTTTTCTAGTATCTTCATTAGAACCATATTTCCTTTGATTTTGTTTAACGAGTTGTTCGAAAGTATAAAAGCTCATATAAGATGTATTGTCTTCCCAGTTACCTTTTTCAACTAAAGTACCTGTAACATCTAAACTGAAAGGTCTTTTCTTTTTTCCTTCACCATAATACTCACCTTCGATATAACATTTCAAATTACCATTTTCTAAATCTTCGCCAACTTGTTCTTCGTCATAGCCATAATAGCCCCCCGACGGATCATAGAAGTTTTTATTGGTTGTACCACCAGCAATCATAGCACTTTTATCAAATTCACCTGGCCATTCACCTGATGCAAGTTCGAAACCAAACTTCTGTAACTCATTAAAATCTACAGCAAGTATTTCACTCCAAGACTGCTTCTTACCTAATTTAAGTTGTATTTGAGTACTTTTAGTCGCCAAAACTCCTTCGACATGTCCTAAGGATTTAAATAGAGTCACAGTATCTTCATCTAAATAAATCTGTTCTTCATCTTTTTTTGATTTACCAGGTTCTTCATGGCTCCATGGTTTCATAACTTCTATAACTGTTAAGCCACCCATCTGCTCCATCTGTTTTTCAGTGGCACGTTGCATACCAAATCCTAAAGAAAGCATCACGACTATAGCAGTGGTTCCAATGACCACACCTAAGACTGTAAGAACGGTTCTAGTCTTTCTACGCCAAAGGTTTTTTATCCCCATAAGCATGAGATCAAGACTATTCATCTAATGCCATCTCCTTTTTCTTACGGATTTTTCTTTTTACAACGACTATCACAACAATACCTACAACCACAAGTATGATTAGTACTGTTACCCATGGGAAGCCACCTTTAGGTTCGCCGTCCATAGGATATTCTCCACCACCTTCAAATCCATCGGGTGGATACATTTCTTCTGGTTGTTCCATTGGGAATGCTTCAAAAGCAAAAGTTTTTTCAACTGAATGTTTTTCACCAACAGCATCTTCAAATTCAAATGTTATAGTACCTTCTTGTGGCCCTTCTACCATTGGAATAATTGTAGCTGAGTAATACTCATTTGATCCAGCGTTAAAACTACCTACAAAATATTTACCATCTTGAATTTCAAATTCTCCTTCTGTTGTCACCATCATATTTTCAAGTGATGATTTTCCCATATTGAAGAATTCAACATAAATTTCAATCGGTTGGTATAAAGGTGAAAACTCTGGAATTGTAATATCTTCTACTTCTAATCGAAGTTCTTGCATCACAGGAATAGACATTTTTTCAGTTGCTTTATATGGATTTTCACTGATATCATATGAGTTACCATTACTGTCTTCGTACTCAATATCTGCTGTAATGCTATAAGTTTTAACACTTAAATCTGCTTTTGCTTTAAATGTCATTGTATGTGTTACTTTCTCTTTGATGCCAATTGTTTCAACATAGAATGAACTTGATGCATTCACAGGTACAAAAGCACCCTCATCTGATGAAATTGAAACCTTTGCATTTTGAATCCCCATTGAATTAGACGTGTTAAAGAAAGTCATATCTAAATCAAAAGTTTCTCCTGCTAAAATAACATCTTTACCAAAATCATAATTATCTACGATAATTTTAGGTTTTGAGTTTTTACTACCATCACCATCTACGTAAATACCTAAGTATTCTTTTCTAGTCACTTCACTATTGTTTAAAGATTCAATAGTAATATACGTTGGATAATTGTTTGATGCCATATTTTTATCTGCAATTAAACTGTATTCAAAAGATTTTGTTTCACCAGGTGCAATCTCTTTTACAATAATAATAGGTTGAGATTTAAACACAAAATTGCCATCACTTGAAATGGTTAATTTTAAGTCTTTCTGAATCACTTCACTATTGTTCGTAAAATCATATTTGATTTTAAACTCTTGACCTGGTAATACAGAATTTGGTTGTGACGTCACATTAAATCCATAATCATATATATCTGAACCACTTTGAGCAATGTCTAAATAAACGGGTACAGTTGGATCATACTTTGAACCATTCTCATCAAAGTATGATAGTTTTAAGCTTAACTCCAATTTATCCTTATCAAAGTTATCGCTAATATGAACATTGTATGTCACAAATCCGGTACCTTTAGCATCAATTAAAGAAATTTGTTTTTCTGCAGTATCAGCATTAAGACGAATCGTCTCCATACCTGTTCCTTCTAAGGTAGCCGTCATATTCTTAATATCCAAGGTTCCAAGATTCTTAAGCTCTAAAAGCATGACATCATCTTGACCTGGTGTTAAAATTGTATTTTTGATTTTCATATCAGAAATTACAACACTTGGCATCACATTGTTGTTTACAATTTCAACTTGAACACTTTTGGTCATATCTTTCTCTATACCATAAACATTTTGATATGTAATTTTAACAGGGATTGTATAAAAACCACTTTTAGCACTATCTTTTGTATCTACATTAAATGAAATTGTTTTTTTGCCTTTGCTAGAAACAGACATCTTAGTAGAAATCAAAGGGTTTGTCATATCATTAAAAGGAGAATCTTGTCCAGTTTCAAACTTAACTACAACATTTTTTGCAGAATAACTTGTTATATTATTAATATCAAAAGAAAAATCCTTTGCTTGTCCTGCAATAAACTTTGGTGTTTCAGTACCAAAAGTTAAACTAAAATCTGGGAAGTACTTATTTTTGTCCGGTGGTGTACTAGAACCACTACCACTAGAGATCAGATTCTTTAATGTCACATTGTCTACAATTTGTTTATCTCCTGCACCATGTACATAAATACTGATATTAGAACCACTTCCATTGTTTTTCAATGCAATTGATTTAGTTGTTCCTGTTGTAGTGACAGTGTCAAAAGCTACATCAGCAGAATTGACCTGACTCACATCACCTGAAATACTTACTTTTACATCAGCAATAGATCCACTAGCTGCTTTTACAGTAACTCTATATATAAATATATCACCAGGGTTGATATCTCCTGATGTTTCTACTTCTCCACTAACTACAAAATCTGAATTTGACGTATCTGCAAATATACTCATATTCATCATCATGACAAGCATTAAGAAAACAATGAATGGTTTTCTAAACTGTTTTTTCTTCATTTTTGATCTCCTCTTTTTCTACTGTTATAACTCTCTCACTTTGATCGATAATCTCTACTTCCTTAATATTGCCATCAAGTACATGAATGATTTTATCAGCATATTGTGTCACTGATTTATCATGGGTTACAATCACCAGTACCTGTTCTTTTTCTTTGACGATTCGTTCCATCAATTGTAGTACTTCTTCAGATGTTTTGGAATCAAGATTTCCAGTTGGTTCATCTGCAAAAATAACTTTGGGATTTCCTACAAATGATCTTGCAATACCAACTCTTTGTTGTTGTCCACCCGACATTTGAGTTGGTTTATGTTTTAAATGACTCTCAAGTCCAACTGCTTTTAAGAGTTTTGTTGCTTCTTTATTTCTTCTTTGTCTTGATACTCCTCTAAATACGAGTGGCAAACTAACATTTTCTATTGCAGTTAATGCATTCATCAAATTATATGACTGAAATATAAATCCAATATTATTTTGTCTGAAAATCGCCAATTTCTTTTCGCTCATTTTGGTGACTTCTTTACCCAGTATTTTTACATAACCTTTTGTTGGTTTTTCCAAACCAGCCATCATGTTGAGGAGTGTTGATTTACCAGAACCTGAAGTACCCAATATACAACAGATTTCGCCTTTATGAATCTCAAAATCCATTTTATTGATTGCTACAACTTTCTCTTTTCCAAGTTTGAAAACTTTTCTTAAGTCTTTTACTTCAATTACTACTTCTTTATTAATCTCCCTCACCTCCAAACGCTATCTATTTAGACGCAAAACTACAACTAAAAGTTTCACGTAATACTATCAATCATACTATTTTAACAAAATTAAAGGCTACATATATTAAGAAAGGATTAAACGACTCTTAATTTAAGGTAATATTTAAGTAGCATATGCAAGTTATATTATTTTTGTAACTTATAACGCCTAAATAGAAAAAAGACTGATTAATCAGTCTTCTCCATTGTTTCAATCAAATGATTTGTCCACTCACTTGTTGTTTGTATATAGTCAAGATTTAAATCAATGGTACCATATCCTTGTTTTAAAGTTTTTTCTATGGCGTCATAAATGAAATTATAAATATCCTTCCTATTAAAAGAGTTATCTAACATCATTGCAACTGATAAAATCATGCCGATAGGATTCGCTTTACCCTGACCTGCAATATCCGGAGCTGAGCCATGAATCGGTTCATATAATGCTTTTTTATCTCCAACAGAAGCCGAAGGTAAAACACCAATTGATCCTGCTAGTACACTCGCCTCATCCGATAAAATATCACCGAATATATTATTCGTCAGAATCACATCAAATTGGTAAGGATTTTTTATCAACTGCATGGCAGCATTATCAACATACATATGATCTAATACGACATCATAATTCTTGCTATTAGATATAACTTCCCTTCTCCAAAGTTTTGAACTTTCTAATACATTACTCTTATCCACTGAAGTCACACGTTTATCTCTAGACTGTGATAAATCAAATGCTCTTTTAGAAATTCTTTTAACTTCAGAAACCGAGTAAGCTTCTACATCATAAGCCTTTGTATCTTCAGATTCTTCTATACCTTTTTCTCCAAAATAGATGCCGCCCGTTAATTCTCTTACAAAACAAATATCTACTTTTTTATCCTGATCCAATTTTATAGGCGACATCTCTTTTAAAGGATCAAAACAGATAATAGGTCTTAGATTGCAATATGCATTTAAGTATTTTCTGAGTGATAACAATCCTTTTTCGGGTCTAACTACAGCATGTTCCCATTTAGGACCTCCAACAGCACCCAGTAATATGGCATCTGATTGATCTATTACCTTTTGTGTGGTTTCAGGAAATGGATGACCTTCTTTATCAATGGCTGAACCACCAAAATTAGCTTCAGTAATTTCAAAATTCATTTCAAATCGATTGGCTATATAGTCTAAGACTCTAAGACTTTCGTCAACAATCTCCGGACCGATACCATCTCCTTTTAGCACTGCTATTTTATACATATTCTCCTCCTCTAAAGCGATCCGGTTAATTTAACTGAATGTAGCAGTTTAATGGGTAGTTTATTTAACATATAGACTGATAAGGTATCCACTACAAATTCATCTTCTATTGTTATATTAAACAACTCTTCTTCATCTTCTTGTGTAATTGGTGATCTGCTCCTCAAAGTACAATGTGGCTCAAATTCAGAAGATATTTCATCCAGTTTGAAACCCGATGTTTTAAACAATTCATGTATTTCTCGAATCTTTGTTTCATCTTTGACTTTTAGTACAAAGATATCAGTTCCTGGAAATCTTTTGACCTCTTTAAAGGAAAGTTTAAACGGCTTAATCTTCTTAGCAATATCATTTACTTTTGAAAATACGACTTGTTCATCCTGTCCCTTTGATATGGTCCCAACACCACTGGAACCAACAACCGTTATCTCTACTGGTAAAGCTGATCTGAAAACATCTTTATGTGATTTTCGAATACTCATCACTTTATCTGAAATCTCATTTGGAAGTTCTAATACTATATATGTAGGATATTCAAAATTCATACTTACTCCTTAATAAATGGTATCACACCACCTTTTTTGATAATAGCCATCATAAATTCAGGGAACTTAGGGATGTCATATGACTTATTTTGAGTTTCATTTTCAACTCTACCCTTTTCAAAATCAACATGTATAACATCGTTTGCATGAATATCATTTACAATTTCTTCTGATTCAATGACTGGCAATCCAATATTAATTGCATTTCTAAAAAAGATTCTTGCAAAAGATTTAGCAATCACACACTTGATTCCTGAAGCTTTAATTGCAATCGGTGCATGTTCTCTAGAAGATCCACACCCAAAATTTACACCAGCAATCATATAGTCGTCCTCTTGAACCTTTTCAGGAAATGCTTCGTCAACAGGTTCCATACAATGTAGTTTCAATCTTTCTGGATCATGTTCATTCAAATATTTTGCTGGAATAATGATGTCGGTATCCACATGATCACCATAAATATGTATATTACTCATCAGCTTCTCCTTTCGGCAGTGTGATATAACCTGCAATACTTGTAGCTGCAGCAATCGCTGGATTGCTTAAATAAATTTCTGATTCTACGTGACCCATTCTACCAATAAAATTTCTATTCGTTGTCGCTACACATTTTTCACCCGATGCTAATATACCCATATGACCTCCTAAACACGGACCACACGTTGGTGTTGAAACAATTCCACCGGCTTTGATAATATCCTGAATATAACCCGCTTCAATCGCTTCTAAGTATATCTGTTGAGTCGCTGGAAAAACAATCAATCGCATACCTTTATGAACTTGATTATTTCTTAGCACATCTGCTGCTGCTTTTATATCAGAAATTCGCCCATTGGTACAAGAACCAATCACAACTTGGTCTACATATGTCTTTTCAATCGCTTCTACAGCAACTGTATTAGAGGGTAAATGAGGTTGTGCTATCTGAGGTTTCAAGGTATCTAAATCAATATGAATCATTTGAATATACTCAGCATCTTCGTCTGCAGAATATTCAGTATATTGAAGAGCTTTTTGATCCATATAAGCTCGAGTAATATCGTCTACTGGGAAGATACCATTTTTTGCACCTGCTTCTATCGCCATATTGGAAATTGTAAATCGATCATCCATTGATAAATTAGAAATGCCTGATCCCGTAAATTCTAACGACTGATATCTAGCACCATCAACACCGATTTGTCCAATCAAATATAAAATAACATCTTTACCACTGACATGAGTTTGTTTCTTTCCGGTAATTTTTACTTCTATGGCTTCAGGTACTTTGAACCAACACTTCCCAGTGCCCATTGCACATCCTAAATCGGTACTACCAACACCTGTTGAGAATGCTCCGAGTGCCCCGAATGTGCAGGTGTGAGAATCGGCTCCTATAATCATATCGCCAGCCTTTACAAGACCTTTTTCAGGTAATAATGCATGTTCAATACCCATCTGACCAATTTCAAAGTAGTGCTCAATCTCATATTCCATTGCAAAGTTTCTAAGCGTTTTACATTGCTCTGCCGATTTAATATCTTTGTTTGGTGTGAAATGATCTGGCACTAAAGCAATTTTACTTTTATCAAATACGGGTTTATTAAGTTCTTTAAAACCTTCTATTGCTACGGGTGCTGTGATATCATTGCCTAGAATCATATCCAAATCACAATATACAAATGCACCTGGTGTGATTGTTTCTTTTGTATGTGCAGCCATTATTTTCTGCGTCATTGTCATGCCCATCTTAACCAATTCCTTTCATGATCTTATCTTGCTCAATTCTTTCTTTCATCTCATTGTATATCACTGAATCCTTTAATATTTTATTGATAACTGACAGATATGCTTTAATACTCGATTCAATAATATCGGTACTTAATCCATGACCTGTATATTCAAGATTTTCATATTTTGCTCTTACAACCGTCTCACCTTGAGCATCTTTTCCTTCTGTTACAGCATTGATTTGATATTTTGATAAGGGTATCTGTACACCAATAACACGTTGAATGGCTTTGAAAGAAGCATCTACTGGTCCCTCTCCTAATTCAACACTTTCTAAAAACTCATCATCAATTTTTAATTTTATCGCGGCAGAAGTTGCAGTCATACTTGATGAAATGTTAAATCCTTCTAACGAAATAATTTCATCATATGGAATGGTCTCATTTCTGACTATGGCAACTATATCAGTATCATAAATTTTCTTTTTCTTATCTAATAAATCTTTAAATTCGATAAATGCTCTGTTTAATTCTGAATCGGTTAAGTCATATCCTAGAGTGTCTAATTTTTCTTTAAAAGCATGTTTGCCTGAATGTTTACCCAAAACTAGATTATTCTGCTTTAAACCAACACTTTCAGGTGTCATAATTTCATACGTTTCTTTGTTATTTAAAACACCATGTTGATGAATACCCGATTCATGAGCAAATGCATTGGCACCAACAATTGCTTTATTGGGTTGTACTTTAACACCAGTGATATAACTGACCAATTCACTGGTTCTGACAATCTCTTCTGTATTTATATGCGTCTCATATGCATAATAATCACGTCGTGTCTTAAGTGCCATTACAATTTCTTCAAGAGCTGCATTACCTGCTCTTTCACCAATACCATTCATGGTACATTCCACTTGATCAGCTCCCGCTTCAACAGCAGCAATACTATTAGCCACAGCAAGTCCTAGATCATTATGGCAATGTACTGATATTGAAACATCATCAATGCCTTTGGTGTTATTTTTAATATACGTAATCAACTCATAATATTCTTTAGGTGTTGTATATCCCACTGTATCAGGAATATTGATAGTGGTCGCGCCACATTCAATAGCAGTTTCAATCACCTGAATCATAAAGTAATTATTTGACCTTGTGGCATCTTCACAAGAGAATTCAATATCATCACATAAAGACTTAGCATAACTCACCATCTCTCTTGTGATATCAATAATTTCATCTTTAGTCTTTTTAAGTTTGTATTCTAAGTGTAAATCTGATGTTGCAATAAACGTATGTATCCTAGGATGTTTGGCTTTTTTGACTGCTTGATACGCCCTATCAATATCCATTTTCGTCGCTCTTGCTAAACTGGCAACTGTTGCATGTTCAATGACTGCCGAAATAGATTCAATGGCTTTAAAATCTCCTTCAGAAGCGATGGCGAAACCTGCTTCGATAACATCTACGCCTAACTTCTCTAACTGTTTAGCCACCTCTACTTTTTCTTCTGTGTTCATACTACATCCTGGAGATTGCTCACCGTCACGTAGTGTTGTGTCAAAAATTTTAATACGTTTCATACCATTTACCCCCTTATTTAAGATTTTTTTCCAGCAGTTGGTTAAAAGAATAATCTACAACTATCTGAGTACTAAAAAAGCCCGTCCTTAGTAAAAGGACGAGCATTGCCCGCGGTACCACCTTAATTGTAAATCATTACCACTCATTAGTCTCTAACGTAACTACCCGTAACATCTTACTTAATTTCAGACATTCCACTCCGGAGCGAGAAATAATTGAAACTCTATCGATTCACACCAACCATCGACTCTCTTAAAAAGTTTGTTCTTATGCTCTCCATCATCGTTTTTTATATTGTACATGATATTATCAGTATAAATAATCAAAGTCAAGCATATTTATTAATTTAGTTGATTTTGTTTAAGTCCTTGATTTTTTATGGCATTGATTTCGCCACCTATCATAAGGATTAAACCACATAAAAACAGCCAAATCAGCAATATGATTATTGCTGCTAAACCACCATATACCAACGAATATTGACTAAACTCTTGTACAAAATAAGCAAAGAGATTTGAGATTAAAGCCAATCCGAAAAATGAAAATATTGTCCCTGGTAAAACTTCTTTAAAAGTTACTTTTTTATTAGGTAATACAAAATAAAGACTCCCGAGTACAAAGATAAATATACCCACACTGAACACTAACTTGATTGTATTAAACAGTTTAATATTCATTTCTGGTATATCTATGTATTTTCTAATAAAGTTCATAAACTGCATTCCTAAATTAGGAGTTACCAAAGCAACAATAATTAAAACTAAAAACATCAAAGTACATATAATCGCAAGAAATTTCCTAACCATGTAGTTTCGGGTTTCTTCTAAATCATACGCTACATTAACAGCCTTCATCATTGCAATCACACCATTTGACGACATCCAAATTGAAACAATCAGTATGGGTGAAAATACCGAATTAGAGAATTGCTGTGAATAATCTAAATAATCTTTAATGATTGTTGATGCCGCATCAGGGATCACTCTATAGAGATAAATCATCTGATCTGCATAACTAACTGATAAATTTGTTAAAAACATCAATAATAAAATTAAAAATGGGAATATAGAGAGTAACATATAAAAGGCTATTTGCGAAGCAAATGATTCTATATGATGGTTCTTAAATCTATTTAATACATCTATCACAACATTTTTTTTAGTCATATTAACACTTCCTTTATACCAATTTTAACCTAATTTACGACATATTAAAAGACTATAAATGTTATGGGAGTTATCTTGCTATTTAATAGAACTCATCATAAGATGAAAACAGGAAAGTACTTATACATAAGGAGGCAAACATGGAGAAAAGCATTACAAATGTCGTTGTCATTGTAGTGATACTTGCATTACTTGCATTTATCGGTGTAAACGGCATTTATAATCTTGGTAATACAGAACATGCAGTCATTCAACGTTTCGGAGAAGTTGTAAATACTGTAGACGAACCTGGTATTCATTTTAAAATCCCAGTGATTGATAAAGTGACTACACAAAATGTTCAAAATCTATACTCAGTTCAATATGGTTACCAAATTGCTACAAGTGCAACAACAACAGATGCAGCTACATATGTAGATGTAGATGAAGAAAGAATTGTACTAACTAAAGGTGGTTATTTAGTAGATGTTGGTGCTATTGTTCAGTACAGAATTGTAGATGCAGCAGCATATATCTTCAATTGTGATGATCCAGAAGGTACAATCAGATTAGCATTTGAATCTGTATTAAGAAGAAATATGCAAAATAAACCTTTAGACGTTTCTTTAGTTCAAAAAGATGACATTGCAGTTGAAGTCTTACCAGAATTACAAAGAAAATTAGATGCTTACGGTTTAGGTGTTAAGGTTGACAGTGTTAAGCTTACAGATGTTTTATTGCCAGGTCCAGTACAAGAAGCTTATGATGGTGTAAACATTGCTAGAAACGAAAAAGATCAACATGAACTAGATGCTCAAAAATACTCAAATGAAAAATTGCCAAAAGCTAATGCAGATGCAACTGTTTTAGTCAATGGTGCAAAAGCATACAAAGAAACTAAAGTTGCTCAAGCAAAAGGTGATGTTTTAGCCTTTGAACAGATTTTAGAAAAATATCAAACATCTAAAGAGATTACAGCAAGACGTTTGTATATTGAGATGATGGAAAAGGTTATGTCTAGAACAACTAAGAAATTTATTATTGATTTAGACTCAAACGGCGATATGATTAAGTATTTACCACTTAATCCACAATCATTAAATTAGGAGGTGCCAAATGTCAGATAACAATACACCAAACTTTGGTCAAAACGGTGCCCCATTTAAAGATAATGTGAAACCTATCAGACCAGTTCAAAAAGTTCCTGTAGTAAGAATTATAATTGGATTACTAGTTGTATTACTTCTAGTGTTTGCAAATAGTTTCATTTATATCGTTGAAGAAGATGAATTAGCGGTTGTAAAAGTATTCAACGAAACAAAAAAAGTTATTGTTGATGTGAATAACGAAAGTGCTCTAGCAGCGAATGATTTAGATCCACAATTTAAAAACGTTGACGTTATCAATAAAAAAGGATTGTTCTTTAAAACGCCTTTTGTAACAACAATTAGTAAATACTCAAGTAAACTATTAACGTATATATCAAACACAGGTCAAGTTACAACTCGAGATAAAGTGAAATTTGAAGTTCAATTATATGCAGAATGGGAAATTACTCATCCTGGTTTGTTTGAAAACAACTATGGTTCTATTTTAAGAACAAACTCAAGAATTGATGAAACTTTATATGCTGATATCATTTCACTTATCAACAACTTAGACAGTGATGAATTCCTAACAGATAAAGAAGTACTTTATAACGCATTAGAAGAAAAAAGAGCTATCTATAATGAGAAAAATAAAGGTACTGGAATTTATATTCACGACTTAGAAATCTATAGAGTTGCTGTACCAGCAAGTAACTATGATTCTGTATACAACAAGATGAATGCGGAAAGAAATGCAGTTGCTGCTGGTTTTAGAGCAGATGGTCAAAAAATTTACGCTGAAACTATTTCAAGAGTAGATTTAGAAGCCGCTACTATCGAAGCCGCTGCAATCGAAGAATCAGCAAGTATTAAAGGCATATGACAAGGCGTTAGATGCTAGTACGACAATCTATATTGATAAGAACAATCCATTCTTAGAATACTTCTCGAATGGTATCGCACCAATTGAAACACTTGACGATAATTAAAACTAAAGGATCTCCTAGGAGATCCTTTAATAGTTTTTGTACATTCTTTTGTGACTATCTGTTTTAAATCCTTCACTGCTGTATAATCTATACACATGATCGTTGCTTTCTACCACACCAATCTTAATTTCTTGATGTCCCTTTTTAAACAAATCACATAATATGCCTTTTAGAAATTCTCTACCATGACCACCCTTTTGCAGTTCAGGATCTATTGCTATCACATCAATCATATTATCAATCACCATGCCAACACCAATTAGATATCCGTCTACTTCATAACTGTAAAACTTATCTTTTTCATCAGCTTCTGTGTATTCTTTATTCGCTTCTTCTGGGTTGGAGCCATACCAATCGTATGGTTCAAAGCCATGTAATGTTCTCATCGGTTCAAAAGCTTTTCCTAATATTCTATTATAAGTTTCATCATGCCCTAAATAACCTTTTAATTGGCCAACTCGCATCTTATTATCGTAATGCGTTAAACTCATATCGTAATAACCAAACCAGTTTTTGAAACCCTTGTTGGTTATATGACTTTCTAAAGTTTTCAGATTCACATCCAATATCATATAAACTTCTGCCTTAAAATAAGGTTTAAGAATTTTTTCTAATGCATCATTCATTTCAATATTTTCTTTTGATGATATCTGAACAACAAAAGTTTTGCCTCTTCTAATCACCATATACCCACTGGGTTCTTCAAATCTAAATATCTCTAAGACATTCTCACCTGGTGAAAAATCTTTAAAAACTTCATGTGCTGTATCTTGCTCTTTTATAATCTTCATAATATCCCTCCGAAATTACTATATCATAAAGATGTTAACATTTATTTTACAAAAATATGACACTAAAAAACCAGCATTATCTGCTGGCTCTAATGGTATCATATAATTTTTTGTATTGTTCAATCGTTAAAGACTGTTCACCATCACAAAGCGCTTCATCAGGATTGATATGTACTTCAATCATTAATCCATCTGCACCACAGGCTATTGCAGCTTTACTCATTGGTAATATCAGTTCTCTGATACCAATACCATGACTTGGATCAACAAAGACAGGTAATCCTGTTTCATGTTTCATAATTGGCACTGCGGTTAAATCTAACATATTTCGCGTATAATTATCAACACTTCTTACACCACGTTCACATAAGATGATATTCTTTTTGCCTTCTGAAGCCAAATATTCAGCTGACATGACCCATTCTTTAATCGTAGCACTGATGCCACGCTTCAACATAACTGGTTTATCCATTTTGCTGACGGCTTTTAATAAGGGATAATTGTACATATTTCTAGAACCAATTTGAATGACATCAGCATATTCACTGACAATCTCCAAATACTTTTCTTCCATACATTCTGTGATAATCGGTAATCCAGTTATTTCGCTGGCTTCTTTTAGGTATTCTAATCCTTCTATCCCTAATCCCTGAAAAGCATACGGACTCGTTCTAGGTTTAAAAACACCACCTCTTAACATATCTGCTCCAATAGCTTTTAATGCTTTAGCAGTTTCAATCACTTGTTCTCTAGACTCTACAGAACAGGGACCAGCAATCATAATTGGTTTATCACCACCGACCACTAGGTCTCTTATTTTAAATGTTATCTTCTCATGATTTTTTAATACTTTTCTATCCATTATATTTTCCTTACACCTGAAACATCAACGGTTTCAATCAATGTTTGAATCTTTTGACTTTGAATAACTAATTCAGAATCAAGTTCACAAATAGGTACCAAGACAAAGGCTCTTTCATGCATTCTGGGATGTGGTATAGTCAGTGTTTCATCATCTAACTTCAGATCATCGTATAAAATAATATCCACATCTATAGTTCTTGGACCCCATCTGATCAATCTTTCTCTATTAAGAGCTTCTTCAATCTCTTGACACACCTTTAACAACTCGAATGGCTCAAGAGTAGTTTCTAATACTACAGCTATATTTACAAAAACATCTTGGTCTAAATATCCAACTGGATCGGTTTGATACACAGAAGATACTTTAACGTTGTGGATAAATTCGTTTTTCTTAATGATATCCACAGCGTTATCCAGGTAATCCACTTTTTGTCCCATATTACTACCAAGACTTAAAAACACTCTATGCATGTCTACCTCTATAAATTTCCACACCAAAATAATCAAAAATACCTGCAACAGGTGCTTCTGGTTTTTTGATGGTCACTTTAATGCCTTCTAATAACTCAAACTTCGCTAATACTTCACTAGCAATATTCTCAGCTAAAGCTTCAATTAAATTAAACTGCTTTTCTTCAACAATCACTTTAATCACATCATAAACTTCAGCATAACTTACACCTTTGTTCATATCATCTGTTTGTCCTGCTTCTTTTGTATCCATATAT
Organism: Peptostreptococcaceae bacterium; assembly: GCA_013619035.1. The sequence goes on along the minus strand of JABXKX010000579.1, from coordinate 4,058 downwards.
AGTTTAGCATCTACAAAAAATTTCTGACCAATAGTATTTTCTTCTTTCAAAACACCATGGTATCCAAAAAATGCCATATTAGACATGATAATTTTATCTTTTTTCATAAGTACCTCTAACAACTGCATCAATCATTTTAGCAGCTTTTACATTCTCTTTGATATCATGAACTCTAATGATTTCAGCACCCATTTGGATACCGATTGCATTCAAAGCAATCGTACCTTCTAATCGATCATGTGTGGGTACATCAATTGTGTTTCCAATAATAGATTTTCTAGAGATGCCAAGAAGAATTGGATATCCCAAAACTTGCAACTCATCTAATCGTCTCATAACTTCGAGATTCTGATCACTGCTCTTCCCAAATCCAATGCCCGGATCTAAAATAATCATTTCATTTTTTATGCCAGCTTCATGAGCAATGGCAATGGACTTCTTAAAGAACTCAATCATAGAATCAATAATATCATTATCATATTCAGTGTTGTATTGATTGTGCATTACAATAACAGGTACATTATACTTTGCAACAACTGATGCTATTTCAGGATCTCTTTGTAATCCCCATACATCATTAACAACATTTGCACCTGCTTCTAATGCAGCTTCAGCAACACTAGCTTTATACGTATCTATTGAAATCGGTTTATTAATAAAACGTTTTAATTCCTGTATCACAGGCACCACACGTTTTATTTCTTCTTTTGATTCTACTTCATCAGAACCTGGTCGAGTTGATTCACCACCAACATCAATGATGTCAGCACCTTCCTTAACCATTAAAATAGCATGATTAAGAGCCTGACCCACAGAATTATAATGACCACCATCTGAAAACGAATCTGGTGTGACGTTTAAAATCCCCATGATTAGAGTTCTAGAACCAATTTCTAAATCAAATTCTCTGCACTCTAATGTTCTTTTATTATATGACTTTTGTGTTAACACTTAAGTCTCCTTTACTTACCAAAATTAATCAAAGACAAAGCCTCTGCGCGACTCCTTGCGTCTGTTTTAAAATTACCTCTAACAGCAGATGTAATGGTCTGACTTCCGGCTTTTTTTACACCTCTCATCGTCATACACATATGCTCTGCTTCAACCACAACTAAAACCCCCGTCGGGTCTAGCTTATTAACAATAGCATCTGCCACAGCTGATGTCAACCTCTCTTGAAGTTGTGGTCTTCTAGCAACCGTTTCTACCACACGAGCCAATTTACTCAAACCCGTCAGCTTACCCTTCTTAGGAATATAGGCTACATGAGCACGACCGTAAAATGGTACCAAATGATGTTCACACATTGAATGGAAAGGAATATCCTTAACAAGAACCAATTCTTCATGATCATCTTCTTTGAAGATTACATCCAGATGTTTACCCTCATCTTGATTCAAACCAGCAAATATTTCTTCATACATATTCGCAATTCTCTTTGGTGTGTCTATAAGACCTTCTCTATTAGGATCTTCTCCTATCGCTTCTAAAATATCTTTGATGGCTCTTTCAATTTTTGGCTTATCCATGATAACTCCTTATTTTGCAATATTATAATGTCCTTTTTTCCATGTTGTTAAACGACCTCCATAAGGCGTTAAAACATGATCAACAATACTTATTAATAATTCTAATTGTCTTTTCATTGTACATTCATAAACAAAGTCTTTTGCTAATTTACAAAGTGTTTCATCTACAACTTCCAAGTTCTCAAATGTATTTTTAGGATGTGGTGGCCAAATGGCATTAATGGCATAATAATCATCTATTACTTGATTAAATAATCGCTGCATCAAAAAACCTGACAAAATCACATCTTTTTTTCTATTCTCAATATCGATTAACTTCTGAGATAAAGTAAATCGTATAAATTCTATATCTTCTTCTTTTAATTGATTGGTACCATTTAAATAGATATCTTTCACCCGGTCAATAATCCCAAATATCAATTCATTTTTGGAAAAATAGACTCGTGCACCCATCATCATATTTACCCAAATAAGAGAACGCCCTTCTACTTGAGTAATCATATCGAATATAGAAATATAAGATATATCAAATGGCACATCCTTTATCCGTTCAATTTGACGCTCAAAAGGTCTGTTGTTATCATATACAACTAATAAATCCACATCGTTTAGGTGATTAAAACTCTGGTCTTTTGCTTTGGCCGTCTTGCCAATTAAAAGTATTGAAACAACAGAAGGTTCTTCTTTTAGTTGATTTGTTATTTCTAAAAAAACTTCATAATATTTCACTATAACATCTCCTTCATTAATAGCTGAGTAATGGTATTCTTCTCAAGACTAAAAACTTGAGACTCAACAGATCCAACCGGCACTATATTTATAAGAGCGTTGGTTAAAAAAATTTCATCTGCTGATTGAATGACTTCATTACTATAATAGCCTATATTCACTGGAATGCCTAATAATTTTGCCAGCTCAATAACACTGTCTCTAGTAATACCCGGAAGTAATCCACAGGAAATATCAGGGGTAAATAATTCTTTGTTTTTAACTAAAAAGAGATTGGTGTAGATACCTTCAGTCAATTGTCCCTTCTCATTAAAATGAATCGTTTCATCATAATCAGATCCTACAAGAGATCTTTTTTCTATATAATTGTTTAAATGACAGGATGATTTATGTTGGAGTAATCCATCGTCTGAATGTCTTCTTATCGAAGATATACCGACTCTGTAAAATTCTTTTCTTTGACTTAAACGTGTTTCATAAGTTATTTGAAGCTTTTTCCCATCTTTATAACAGCTGATTCGTATAGCGTTATCAGAAGTTTTCTCCAATTCTTTTAAAGCATTAACTTTTATGATAGCTTCATCAATAGAAGCCATTTGAAATACTTTTAGAGAACACTTTAAGCGTGCCATATGTTTATCATAATGCTTTAATTCTTTATTTTCATATAAGATGGTTTCAAATAATCCATAACCAAATTTTAAGCCTTCATTCATGATTACACTCCATAGTTCAAAGCTTTTACAAGTGCAAATGCTTTGTCTAATGATTCTTGATACTCAAGTTCTGGATCTGAATCCCACACAATACCTCCTCCAGCTTGGAAGTAAGCTTTGTTATTTTTACAAATATATGTTCTGATTACGATATTAAGGTCCAAATTTCCATTAAGATCAATATACCCAATAGAACCTGTATATAAGCCTCTAGCTGTAGGTTCTAATTCATCAATAATTTCCATCGCTCTTATTTTAGGTGCACCTGTAATAGATCCCCCTGGAAATGTTGCTTTTAGACAATCTGTAACAGAATACTGTTCATCTACTTTTGCAACCACGGTTGCTACCAAATGGTGCACCGTTGCATAACTTTCTAATTTAAAGAGTTCAGTGACTTCAACGGTGCCGGTTTCAGCAATTTTGCTCAAATCATTTCTCTCTAAGTCAACAATCATCAGAAGTTCCGATTGATCTTTTTTACTATTTATCAATATTTCTTTGTTTTGTTGATCAATAACAGGATCTGTACTTCTTGGCATCGTTCCTTTGATAGGTCTTGTTTCAATAACCCCATCTGTTATTTTTATAAACCGCTCGGGTGAACTCGAAAGTATATGTCCATCACCAAAATCGATATAACTTGCAAATGGTGCTGGATTTAACGTCCTTAGCTTTTGATACAATTCAAATGGTTCGTCTCTCATCTTTGCTTCAAAACGTTGCGTCATATTGATTTGATATATGTCACCACTTCTTATATAAGCTCTCACTCGTTCAATAGAAGCTTTATAAGGCTCCTTTTCAAAATTTGAGGTCACTTTATTTTCTGTTTTATGTTTATAAAGCGCAATCTCATTCTTTTCTGATTCAATGATTTTAATCATCGCTTCTATACGGTTAATACCATCATCATCTATCATCGCATCTGTCATAAAAACCAATTCTCTTTTATGATCGTATATAACCGCTCCATCGTATAAACCCCAAAACATATCTGGCATGTTGATATCATCTTCTACTGTAACAGTTAATTTTTCAATAAAAGCTTTCAAATCATAAGATAAAAAACCAACGAAACCTC
>JABXKX010000317.1 GCA_013619035.1 Peptostreptococcaceae bacterium | reverse complement strand
CGCGGACTTCTTTGTTGAGATGAACCGTTCATTAACAGAAATACTTAAAATGTTTGAAAGACCTTAAGGTCTTTTTCTTTTGTAAAAAAAAGTTAAATGTTATACTAATAACAGGAGGCATTATGAGACTATTACATACTGGTGACTGGCACTTAGGGAAACAATTAGAAGGTGTGAGTCGTATTGAAGAACAAGAAAAATTTTTAGAAGATTTTAAATTAATAATAGAAGAAGAACGTATTGATGTGGTGATGATTGCAGGAGATGTGTATGATACCTTTAATCCATCTTCCAAAGCGGAAACTTTGTTTTATCAGACGTTAAAAGATATCAGCAATCATGGTAAACGATTGATCGTTGTGATACCAGGAAACCATGATAATCCAAATCGTTTGGTGGCAGCAAGTCCCTTAGCAAGAGAACATGGCATCATCATGGTGGACAGCTTAAATAGAGTTTTAGAAACCGGTACTTATGGACAACATCAATTGATTCAATCAGGTCCAGGTTTTATAGAAATAGAGATTAACGGTGAAAAGGCTGTGATACTGACAGTGCCTTATCCAAGTGAAAAACGGTTGGAAGAAGCTTATTTAGAAGTTGGATTAGAAGAAGTCGAACAACTTGAAAAATACAATGATAAGATCAGACAATTATTTGAAACCCTTAAAGTACATTTTAGAGAAGATACAATTAATGTGGTGATGTCACATCTGTTTGCGATGGGTGCTGAAGAAACAGGCTCTGAAAGGAGTATCCAACTCGGAGGCAGTTATATCATAGATAGTTCATGTTTCCCGAAAGAAGCGGACTATATTGCACTCGGACATATTCATAAACCGATGGTGATTCCCAATACCAATAAACGTATTCGGTATTCAGGTTCACCACTACAATACAATAAAAAGGAAAGACACTTTCAAAAGGGGTGTTATATTATTGAGGCAACAGTGGGAGCTGTTGATGTAAAATTTACACCGTTTAAAGTGTATAAACCTATAGAAGTATGGCAAGCTGATTCCATAGAACATGCTGTTGAATTATGTGAAACCCACCAAAGTGAAGAGAGTTATGTTTACTTAGAAATTCAAACGGATCGATACATACAGGAACATGAAATCAAATCAATGAAACGACTTAAAAAAGATATATTGGAAATCACTCCGATTATCGACTTAAAAGACCAGGATATTTTACAAAGTAATATCACTGAAGAACCGATTGAATCCATCTTTAAGAAATACTATCTTAGAGAAAGGCAAACTGAACCGACTGAAGAAATCACATCACTTCTTTTAGAGATATTAGGAGGTTCAAATGAAACCGATTAGATTGAGCATAAAAGGCTTAAACAGCTTTAATGAAGAACAAGTCATTGACTTTGAATCACTTACAAAGCATGGCTTATTTGGCGTATTTGGCCCTACTGGGAGTGGGAAGTCTTCTATATTAGATGGTATGACATTAGCACTTTATGGCAAGACCTCAAGAGATAGTTCAAATTTCATCAATACACAATGTGATCGTATGCAAGTCGGGTTTGAATTTAGAATCAATGAAATAACTTATCATGTGGTAAGAACTTATAAAAGGACACCACAAGGTAAGATTAACGCCACAAAACCCACACGAATAGAAGAAGTGAGACCGGATGAGAATCTGCTATTAGAAGATCAAACCAAAGAAGTGGATAAGAAGTGTTTTGAAATCATTGGTTTGAAATTTGAAGACTTTATCAGAACCGTTGTGTTACCACAAGGTAAATTCAGCGAATTCATACAACTGAAAGGCAAAGAAAGAAGAGAGATGTTGGAACGTTTATTTTCTCTGAGTAAATATGGTGATGACCTTACCAGAAAACTTCAAAGTGCCATACGAAAAGAAAAAGATAAAGATCAAGTATTAACGGGTCAGTTAAAGGGATATGAAGAAATCTCTTATGAAAAACTAGAGGTATTAGAACAAACATATAAAGAAACCAAACAGTCTTATGAGAGCAGTGTCAAAGAAAGCAAACTGGCACAGAAGACATATGATGAAGGTCTTAAAATATATGAATTGATTTTAAAACTTAAAGACAATGAAGTACAATTAACCGCTCTTCTTAAAAAAGCAGATGAAATGGTTGCACTTAAGAAGTCTTGTGAGTTAGGTCGTAAAATACTCACTATAGTGCCATATTATAATCATTTTATGGAAAGTCATAAAACGTTGGAAACACATTTAAAAGAACTCACTGCTTCTAAGGCGTTATATACTGACTCAACTGAAAAACTGGAAAAAGAAGAACTTCATTTTAAGACGATTGAAACAAACTACAATGACTTTATGAAACCCTATCAAATCAATCACTTGAAATTAGTAGAAGGTTTAAAATTACTTGAAGGCTATAATCAATCACAACAAAAATATGAAGAAGATAAAATAGAATTAGATCATAAACTTTCAAAAAAATTATCTTTAGATGAACTGATAATTAAAGAACAAAAAGAAGAAACGAGTTTAAGATCTAAACTCAATGAATTAAATGAAAACTTTAAATCTCTTCATGTGGATTCAGAACTTCAAAAATCAGTGGATTTGGGATATGAACAAGAAAAATCATTAAAAAGAATCACCGTTGAAATTGAAGAGATTAGAAAAAGTTCAAAAGTCTCACAGGAAAAAGTAACGGTCAAATTAAATGAAATCGAAACTTTAAAGGATAAATTGAATCAAGCAACGAAGGAATTTGACTCGGTTTCTGTTGTCACTCAAGAGATGTATTTAGATCAAATGAATGCGTTACAAAAAAAGCAAACAGCATACCAAAATGATGTGACTTTACAGCAAGAAATAATGGATCGATTAAAACTTGAATCAGAAAAACTAGATACTTTAAAAGAAAGAAAAGCATTGCTATTTTCAGCTTATGAAGTTTATCAAAAGGAAAAAGAAAACGCTTGGATTGTAAAATTACAATATAAACTTGAAGAGGGTAAAGCATGCCCCGTTTGTGGTAGCGAAGTACATGATATCACAGCTTCACAAACTAATTTTGTTGAAGATTCGGATTTGGAAAACACAATGAATGACATCATTATAAATGAAACCATTTTGATAAAAGCGGTTTCGGATTTAAAGGCAGATAATGAAGTGAAAACTAAAGCGATTAAGTCAACTGAACAAGACTATACGCAGGTCATGACTGAGTTAAAAGAGACTTATGATGAGCATGATCAACTTTCAAAAGAAATCAATCAATTATCAGAGAAGATCAAACATGAACATCAGCTTCTTGATGTGGAACAACAACAGTTAACACACCATATGAAAGAGGAAGAACGTTTAACTTCAGAAGTTGATAAGATCAAACCTTCTTTAAATGAGTTGTACGAAACCTATAAAACAGATAACTTTTTCAACTTAAGAGACTCTTTATACGAAAATCAAAAAAAATCCAAAGAGATTTCTATTGAAATTGAACAGACTCAAAAGAAAGTGGAAGAAAAACTCATTGATCTTAAAAAGTCTCAAAGTTTTCTAGAACAATTAACACTTCAAACCAAGTTATTGGAACAAGAACTGTCTCAAATACAACAACAAATAGAAATAAATGACCAAAAATTGACTCAAGATTTTGGTGAGAGACGTGATATAGAAGTGATGTTAAATGAACTTATTAAATCACATGATTTACTTGAAGAGAAATATAACATTCAATCAGAGCTATTAAATAAACAGAAACAAGAAACTGAGCTGCATAAAGACTCGGTTTCAAAATATGAAACGCTTTCAAATGCTTCAAAAATCCAATGTGATAAAAACAAAGAAAGTTATATTCAGATGTGTACTAAATATGAGGTCAGTGAGATTGAGATTCTGACTTCAAAGTGGACAGAAGAATTATTAACAAATCAAATGGAAGTAGTAGAAAATTATCACCTTGATAAAAAATCACTTGAAGTGTTGGTAGAAGATTTAAAGAAACAATTAAATCAACAAGAAATGACAGAAGAGACACTTCGAAAAAGAAAAGAGAGTTTAGAGCTTTGTCAGTCAAAAGAGCAAAATGTTCATAAGACTTTAATTACCTTGGAAAAAGACATTCAATCTCTAAAAGAACAACTGATCACTTTAAAAACATTATTAGATCAGAAAAAAGAGATGGAACATAAATTGAGCCTTTTAGCAGATCTTGATTACTTGTTTAGAGGTAAGAAGTTTGTAGAATATGTTGCTTCTTATCAATTGAGATACATCTCTGTTGAAGCTTCTGAAAGACTATATGATATTACTTCAGGAAAGTATGGGTTAGAAGTTGATGAGCAGGGTAAATTCCTAATAAGAGATTTTAGTCATGGTGGCATGACAAGGGATATGACTACTTTATCAGGTGGAGAATCTTTCTTAGTATCTTTATCACTTGCGTTATCGTTATCGTCTCAGATACAGTTAAAAGGTACAGCACCTTTAGAGCTGTTTTTCTTAGATGAAGGTTTTGGTACTTTAGATGAACGGTTCTTAGAAATTGTAATGTCGTCACTGGAACAGATTCACCATAAAGATTTATCAATTGGCCTAATCTCTCATGTAGAAAGTATTAAAAACCGTGTACCTGTTAAATTAAATGTATTACCAAGTATAGCAGGTGAACGCGGCAGCAGAGTGAAAGTAGAGAAAACTTAATGGATATTTTAAGTAAACGACCGAATACGATTGAACCTTTTAAATTATTTGGGACAGCACATTTACTGACGATCCTGGTCATGGTGATAATAGGTGTTCTATGTCTTTATGCGTCACAGAAGTCAGAGAAATTCAGTCGTTTATTTAAGTATTTTCTAATCATCAACTTAATCGTAATGGATATTTCTTATAGACTATGGTCAGGGTTTTATGAAACTCATGATTATGTTGGAATGTTCTCAATTCATATATCCAGTGTTTCAGTGATTTTATCTGTTTTGGTATTGCTAAAATACAATCAAAAGATATTTGATGTACTGTTTTACTGGGGATTGATTTTGGTACCACAGGCAATCATTACCCCCGGTATCTATCGATATGGATTCCCGCATCTAAGATTTTTCCAAATTCTATGGATTCATTTTCTTGTGATATATACGGTTTTTTACTTGTTGATCATAAAGAAAAGAAAATTAAGTCCATTCAATCTTAAACGGGTTTTGATCATTACACATCTTTATGGCATTTTTATCTTTATCATCAATAGAGTGTTTGATACCAATTATATGTTTATTGGTAAAAAAGCATCGGTACCGTCACTCATTCAATATTTAGGTCCATGGCCTTATTATATCCTGGTATTAGATGTTGTATTAATTATACTGTTTGTGGTGACAAACAAAGTATATCAAAGAATAGAAGGGACAAAAGATGGGCACATTTGATAACATAAAAAATAGACGATCGGTCAGAACGTTTTTAAAGACACCGTTTAGAAAAGAAACAAAGGACTATATCAATGGATATTTAGAAAATTTAAAAACAGAAACGGGACCGTTTTCTCATACACTTAATATCTCAATGATAGATATTGAAGATGGGAAAAAAGTAGGTACTTATGGGATTATTAAAAATCCTCAGAAATATATAGCAGCAACTGTTGAAAATACCATTGAAGGATTATTAGATTTTGGATATCTCTTTGAGAAGATGGTTTTGGATTTTAACATCAAAAAAATAGGGACTTGCTGGATGGCTGGGTCTTTTAAACATAAAGATTTTTCACATATGACATTTAATGATAATGATATATTACCAGCAGTTACACCAATTGGTTACTTTGAAAATAGACGATTCTTTGAAAATATGATGAGAAAAGCAGTAAAATCGGATATGAGAATTCCTTATGAAACGCTATTTTTTAGCGAAAACTTTGAAACACCGATGGTCGCTCATCAAGCCCTGGAGGCTGTTCGGTTAGGCCCTTCAGCATCCAATAAACAGCCCTGGAGGATCTTGGTTAAAGATGATACTTATCATTTGTATTTAGAAGAAAACGTTAAATATAACAATGCACTGTCCTTTAAACTACAGTATCTAGATATGGGCATCGCCATGTATCATTTAGAAGCCGCTTTAAAAGAGATGGAGATAGAAAAAACATGGATAAAGGAAAATCCTAATGTTAATGTACCCAATGAAAATTATATATATGTTGTATCTTATAAATAGTGCTTAGCCTTATAGCCAAAACACCTTCATGAACTAAAGCTAGAAGATGTGATCACTCCAAATATAGATCATAAACAAAAGGGTGGCGATCAGCCGGTGTTGCTGCACTACATGAACTGTATAAACTTTTGAAATCTAAACCATATCATTATAAATTTAAG
>JABXKX010000608.1 GCA_013619035.1 Peptostreptococcaceae bacterium | reverse complement strand
AGATAATACTGTTCAGTCTCCTGTGCAATTAATGCAGTAGCAATAGTTGAATATGACAAGATTACCAATATTCGTAATACTTTTTTCATTGTGTATCCTCCTATGACTATTTTACTATAAATACTAAATAAAAAAGCTTAAAATAATATTAAGCTTCTTCGAAATAAGTTTTGATATTTTTTGAAAATAAGGTATGGTAAATTAACACCGCCACAATGATAAAAGCAAGAACGTTTCTCATATAAACATACATTCCAAATCCAAAATACGAAAAACCTACAAATAGATTTCTTAAAATACAAGCCATACAAATCGTCTGAAAAAGACCTACAAAAATCCTTGCATGATGTTGTTTTCTAATAAACCTTAGATTTAACCACAGGGTTATAACAATTATTGAAACCGTTATTCCAACTCGAATAATAGGTGATTTATCTAAATAAAATCCTGTTTGTGTATATAAAAAATAGTCATCCATTAACATACGTATCAATACATAACCAACAAAAATACAATTTAAAACTGCTACTGCGAAAGCTGTTAATCTACCATAATGCCATTTATATTGTTTCATCATTTACTCCTATGCTCTACCTTTATATTTTATCTCCTAAAATGATAAAAGTAAAGCTGATACAAGATTTGAATTAATAAAAATAAATATCTTTTTTTTGCATATGACTCTCTTATTTGGGTATTTAAGTAATGGAGGTGATTGTAATGAAAAACTATAAAATCGCGGTACAAAGTGGGCTTAGTGAAGTAGAAGCAGCTTTAAAAAAGGAAGGCTTTGATGTTTACAAGTATGGTACAGCTGGATTTGACGCTGATGTAACAGTTATTACAGGTATTGATGAAGCTTATGAGGAAATACAACCAGCTCAATATCATGCAAATGGTAAAAAGAAAATGCTCGTAGTCGATGCTACCAATTCATCAACAGAAGTGATATTAAAAAGAATACATGATCATATAAATGATTAATGGACACTTACGTGTCCATTTTTTAATTATTAAATAAAATTTTATAATTTTCATATGTCACAGGTTCACCATAAATAAAATAGCCAGGTTCCAGATTCATTTTATAATATGATATTGTAAAATGTAAATGCGGTCCAGTTGAAAAACCTGTACTGCCTATTGTACCAATCTTTTCCCCAGTCTTCACGGCATCCCCTTCTTCTACATTAAGAGAATCCATATGCAAATAAGAAGAGAATATACCATTGCCATGACTAATCACCACGGTATTACCCGTAACAATAAGTGGCATCGAAAGTACGACTTCACCATCATATGTTGAAATAACTTCAGTACCTCTATCATTGGCAATATCTAAACCAGAATGATGATAAGAAGTCGGTTTGTTATTCACATATCTTTGTACACCAAACTCAGTGGTGATTCTTCCTGTTACCGGTAGAATAAAAGATTGATTGGTTAGATGAGACACTTCAGATTGATATACATTTTTTAAAAGAGCTGGCTTATAATATTTATTGTACTCAGCATAAGCTTCGGCTGTTTGTGTCGTTTGAGTTGTTTTCTCATCGACGGTTAAATACTGAAGATTAAACTCTCTTGTTTTCACCTCAAAAGTTAGTTCATACTCATACTGGCCAACACCATAATTTAAGGTATAAACACCTGGAGTTGTATAGTATGTACTCGGAATCAAACACTCATATAAATCGCCATTTTTCTCAAATGATAAACCTTCCATATAACTTTGATCGATATATAAACTTTCAGGTTCAAAAATTCTAGAGCCCTTTACGATAATAAATTCACCCTGTGAAATGGTATCATTAGAGACTGTGAACACTGGCGGATACTGTGCTTCAACAATGAATGACGTTGACTCATGCCCATAATATAAAGTATCTTGCCAAGAGCTTGTCACTTCATATATATATTGACCCTTATCAGCCGGTTGATAAATGCCTTCTTCTAAAGGTTTTTCATATAAAATTTTATCATCTTTCGTTACCTTTAACATCACTTCATTCATGCCAACATCAGAGCGCACTGTAAACAAGACATTGGGTTCTGTGATAATCATTACATAAGGTTCTGTATCTTCTTCAATACTTTGAGCATGCCACTGTTTATCAGCCGTCATATAGAAATAATCGACTGAAGCACCATATACTTTTTTGTCATCAATCACCAAATCATGTCTTAAAGGTGTTTTATACGTATAAATAGATTCAAACGGTGGTAACATATATAACCATGTCACGAAGTCATCATCCATTTCGTATATAATTTCTTTTTTTATATCGGTTATATAAACACTTGTAAAATCATGATTTAAACTTATTTCAAATGTCTTTTCTTGACTATATTTCATATCTAAAATCAGGGTTTCAGATACAATTGAATCTATACTTTTTACTTGCTCGTATTGTTTCAGTACTTGTAACTTCTTGATTAACAATTGCGTTGTTTCATCTTCTAAATCAAAGGTATACTCTTGATCCAAAATTGACATAGATTCTACATTTCTAACTTGAAAAGCAGTTGCATATGTATACAACAATGCTACTAGAGCAATGACAATTATAATCCCTAAACTGTATAATATTTTTTTCATATTGACCTCGCTTACAGCCATCATTATACCATATAGTCTTCATATATAAATAGTTGTAATGAGATCTTAATTTTCTTTGATTGACTTGATAAAAGCATCTACAATTTCGGGGTCAAATTGGCTCCCACTATACTTCATTAATTCACTAACCGCATAGTCATGACCTAACGCTTGTCGATACGACCGTGTTGAAATCATTGCATGATAAGCATCAGCAACACAGATAATTCGACTTAAAATCGGTATTTCACTACCTTTTAATCCCTCTGGATAACCTTTACCATCAAATCTCTCATGATGGCTTTTAACACAAGATAGTACTAAAGGATCATCAATAATATGTTTTACAATATCATACCCTTTAACAGCATGTGTTTTTATTTCTGTAAATTCATCATCTGATAGAGCTGTTGTTTTACTAATAATCTTGTCAGGGATAGATAATTTCCCGAAATCATGTAGTAACCCCCCTAATCTCAGTGCAAATCTTTGATGATCATCCAACTCAAGTTCTTCTGCTATTAACATAGCATACCTTGCAACTTCTTCTGAATGTTTACCAGTATATACATCTTTCATATCTATAACACTGGCAAGGGTATAAATGAAATCTATAAGCAGCTTATCTTTAATGACTAGTGAATCACTACTTTCCATTTCTGAAACAATCTTTTCATGGTAAAAAACTACTTTGTTTCTCCCTTTAAATTTAGCGTAAGTCACGGCTTTTTCAGCTTTCATAATCAATGCTCTAGGTGAAATGCCATGCTCGGGGTATGAAGAGATACCAATGGATAAAGTCAAAGGAAGATACCCTGAGAGTTCATGTAAGGCTTTACTTTCTATCACACTTATTCTTATTTGTTCTGCTATGTCAATTGATTTAGAATCAGATGCATAATAAACTATAACAAACTCTTCACCACCATATCTAAAAACATGACCGGTTTCGCCAACACATTCTATAATGATATTGGAGATTTCTTTAAGTATGGAGTCCCCAGTAGTATGGCCTTTGATTTCATTAATGGGTCTAAATTTATCGATATCAACCATGATTAGATCCATGTTTTCTCGATAATCTTCCAATATCTTATTAAATAATTCATAAAAATGTCTGTGATTATGAAGTCCTGTCAATTCATCTGTGATTAAAGCTCTTTTCAACCGACCTCTCTCTAACTCCAATAACTTACTCTCAGAAAACAGATTTTTTTGATATTCGATATAGTTGATAATACCAATTAATAACATGGCAATACTATAAAAAATTATGCCGTAAATGGCAACTCTTGAAAACTGACCGTCAAAAACGATAAGCGCAATGGTATCATAGATGGATGGTAAAATTAAAAACATGCCTGAAATGGCTACCATATAATCCTGAGATTTTTTTGTAATGAAATAAGATTGGAAAGCTATGTAAATCCAAGTCCCTATTAGGATAACCAAAACAATATTATACAGATTATAAAAATAACTAAAATAAATCATATTTGGTGTAATAATCATTCCAATTACAGAGCCTATAAAAACCAGTATTGCCATTCTTCTTAGTAGTTCGTACTTGTATATTTTAGCCAGTGCAAAAGACATCACAATGGAAGATAAGTGTAAAGCCATAATCAAGATTTTTTTGTAAATAAGAGCAGAAACCCACGCATGAGACATTACTGTATAATCAAAGAGATAAAGACAGATTAGTAAAATACTGATTGGAAAAAACATATAACTTCGTTCAAAAGTTTTGGTCAAACTAAATAATAAAATTTCCATTAATGCTAAAGCAAACAACATGCCCATAACAACTAAATAAAAATTCTCATACAAGGAATCCAACTTATCATAAAGTGTACTGGCGATAAGAGAATCACCAATAAAAATTGGCATATTGCCATAACCCAACTTATACTCAGAATAACTTTCAAAACGAACCACATTTGTTTCATCTATTATATGATTGGGAATCACAAACTTATACACAGAATTCCACAAATGGATTCTTGTGTTACCTTCTGCACCGATGAGTCCAATTAATTGCTCATTAAAAAAAATACGGTGCCAAGAGCCTCTTATACGTGGTATGACTAAAATTGCATCATTCTTGATTATAGATTCTAACTCTTTACCTATGACCACTTCATAACTATACAATCCTTCCTGACCAGATTTTAATCTTTTTTCCTTAAAATCTGTCATTTCACCATTGATAGTAAAATTTTCTAAAATGATTAAATCCTCACTGGTTTTTATAACATGTTTTATCGCAGTTAAGCTGATACTCATGAAAATTGTAATGATCAATACGATTGATAAATATATATTAAAATGTCTTTTCTTCATTGGATCACCTCCTTTATAAAATACCCATGTCTATATAAAAAAATCAAAAACTCTGCTAATAATTAGCAGAGTTCCATTTTTTTATTCTTGGTTTTGATTTTCTTTTTAGTTTGGCATCACGTTGTGTTAAGAGTTTCTGTTGATGTGCTCTTTTCTTATCTTGTCTAGCAACTTCTTTAAGTAAATTGATATAACTTCTATATCGACTCGCTTCTAAAGAACCATCTTCTAAAGCAGCCATTACAGCACATCCAGCTTCTTTACTATGACTACAATTACTATACTTGCACGAAGCCATTAAAGTTACAATATCTTGAAATTCATGTTCTAGACCTTCATGACCTTCAAAACTAGAAAACTCTCTCATACCGGGTGTATCAATTAAAATAGCGCCTTCGGTAAAGATCATCTCTCTATGAGTTGTTGTATGATGACCTTTGTCATCATTTCTTAAACCATCCGTTTGCATCACTTCACTACCCGCTAATGCATTAATGAGTGTCGATTTACCAACACCAGATGATCCGACTAAAGCGACCGTTTTACCAGGCTGATTGAACTGATCTAACTGGTCAAGACCTTCACCAGTCATCGAACTAAGGGGTAGAGTTTTTATACCAAATGTAACGGCATCTACCTGTTCTAATAAGCTCTCAAGATTATCACACAGATCCAGTTTGGTTAAAACAACTATTGGTTCAGCACCTGATTCCCATGCGCCAATCATATAACGTTCCAAACGTCTGATATTAAAATCTTCGTTTAAAGACATAACAATAAATAGATAATCCATATTGGCTGCTATGACTTGTTCATCACTTCTTGTACCTGCAACTTTTCTAGAAAGACAAGTTTGTCTTTCTAGTATTCTATTGATTAAATGGAGACTGCCATCATCTGATGTTGAGTAAACTACAAAATCTCCAATTCTAGGGAATATACTTTCATATTGCATCTTCCCTGTAATGCCTGCAGCTAAAATACCATTTTCCGTCATTATCGTATAATGATTTTGAGCGTACTTCATGATTCTTCCAACTGATATATTTGCTTCTATTTGATCTTCAAAAAATGTTGTAAATCCTAAATTATTTAAATTCATATAGTGTCCTTTCTAATACTTATAACCTATTTTTTTGCATAAAAAAACCGTAGTTACCTACGGTCAGCTATAAAATATTAGAAAGCTTGTGTCCGCAGGTATGTTGTTGTAACAATGCTCATCATTAATTTGTTCATAAGACATACCTCCTTTTTATTCTTTAACGGTCTTTACACTAAGTACTATATCATATTTAATTTTATATCTCTAATTACAAAATTATTACACCACTTTGGCGGTCATAATTTCTAATCATCATACTTGATCCTTCACGGAAACCAATTTTCTTGTAATAAGCCACTTT
>JABXKX010000137.1 GCA_013619035.1 Peptostreptococcaceae bacterium | reverse complement strand
TTATATATCATTATGGCAGTTTTTTGGTTTTTTTGTTCTTGCCCTTTCATTTCAATTGATTTGTTGAATAATTCTATGAACTCATCTTTTGTTTTTGTGTTCTGAATATCATTATATGAAGCAAGTTTAATCATTAATTTACCCATTTCACCAGTTGGATTGCCAGGTAAATCCATGTTAAGCGAAACGATTAAATCATCTACCTCTTTACCTCTAAATAGTTTATTAATTTTTTTAGGTAACAATATAACAGAGAGTATAATAGCATAGGCATACTTTACCATTTCTCCATATGCCTCCATACCATCATCAACAAGTGCATCAAAATTTTTTTCTTCACTCAAATGTAGTTTGCAGTAATCAAATATTTCATTTGATTTTTCTTTATATTTTTTCAATATCCTCTCTTGATTAATCAAACCATAGAATACCATTGGGATGACTCTCAACATCATTTTCATGCTATCAATTAACAGTTTTTTCATTTTTTTAGTTTTAACATCAGGTAAATATTCATTTTTGAAATCTATATTTTCAACAATTCTTCTTGTCGGAATATCATAATTTCCCATCGTTCCCATTGTACTTCTTATACCAAGTGCCTTTACCATATTGGATACATTTAAATACTGTCTACCATGGATATTAACTAGAATACCACCTTCACCATCAGGGAATGACATTAAACGTTCCATTAACTGCTTCCATAAATCTAGTCCTAAGACTGAAAGCGACGTGGAAAATCCTTGAGTAAGAACAATCAAATCCAGGTACAAGTATTTGGTTTCTCCTGGTTTTGTGAGCATTTCACCGAAAAGTTTAAAATAACCTGTTATTGGTCGTGCTTGTAATAAATAAAGTTCTCCTTCACTAATTGCCCACTCAATATCAATTGGTTTTCCATAAAATTTTTCGCAGCTAACAACAAGTTTGGTTACCATGAGTATTTGTTCATCAGTTAAAGCTTGCACATTTTTTTTTGCATTCTCCTCTTCTCTAGTGCCCCCATCTTGGTTTAACCACAGCACACGTAATTTTTCATTAATAGTTTTTTGAGTTATATCATTTTTAACTTTATCAACTATATATGTATCAGGTGTAACTCTTCCAGATACAATTGTTTCTCCCAAACCAAAGCTAGCATTAATTACAGCCTCATCATAACAGTTATTTTGCGGATTAATAGAAAAGGCAACTCCACTAATTTCAGAATTAATTTGCAGCTGAATGATTATGGCAATTCTTGGATTATCTATTGATATGCCATTTAGTTGCTTGTATTCAATAACACGATAATCCAACATTGAGGCAAAAACCTTTTTAATGTTTTTTATTAAATCATCTTTCCTTACACCTAAAACCGTTTCATATAGCCCTGCATAACTGATGTTTTCAGAGTCCTCTTCAGAGGATGAAGATCTTACTGAAAAAACAGCATTATCGGACATTGCCATAAGTGCATCATCCAATGCTTCAATCTGTTCAACTGTAAATTCAGACTCATAGGCCATTGTCTTCAGTTCTTCACATAATTCTTTTGTTGGTGATACTACAAATTTATTCCATAATGGAGTTGCTTCTATTAATTCATTCCAATGTTTAAAATACTCGACAGACAGCACAATACCAGTAGGTACATTAAATCCTTCCATAGTTGTTTCAATTAGAGATTTTGCTTTTCCACCGATATCCGATAATTTCAAATTATTATTAGTTTCAAATCCATAAATCATAGCATCCCCCAATCATATACTACTATTATACCCATATCTATTCACTCAAACGTGCCAATTAGTAATGGATCAATTAACTTTTTTGTTCGTCTTAACACTCTTAGTTAATTGGACGAAAAGTGTATTCATCGGAAATAGTTTCACCTTATCTAGCCCCAAGTTAATTGCAATATAAAAACCACCCTACCGTTGATGCTTCTTAGGTAGAGTGGTTCTAGTCTCTCGTTAGGACGAGAACTTCATGGTGGAAGTGGTCTGCGAGTGCAATGTTCTCGTCACATGAACATTTGCTAGAGTATTTACTATCATTCTACTTCACCTAAAATTTCCAATTGATTGCCATTAGTGTTCATAATATAGTATGTTTTAACGTCACCTCTAGATAAATGGTAATAAATCATATCACTATGTATTTCAAATCCCATTGAAATTGAAGGATACCAGTCATTATCAATCTTAACATTCTCATAAGAAAACAATTGCTTCAGCTCATTTCCATCTAAACCTATTGAATTTAAACTTACCGTCATAACTTTTATATCAATTCTTTCACTTCCATCACTATTATTACTTAAATCTTGCTTTAACGTATTTTGACTAAAAAATATTTTTCCTCTGTAAATGCTAATACTATCAAAACTGTATGAGTGCTGACCTAATAAAAATGGTACTTCAAGTAACACACTGACAGCCATATTTTCCCTGTCATATAGAGCTACATACTCTTTGAGCTTATCTTCTAGATGAACTCTGAATATGATATATGACTCATCCATATACATAATTTCTCTTAATTCTGTAATATGTGTACTTATATCTTCTTCATAATCTGAATTAATATTATTTGTAAATTTAATTTCCTCAATAACAATCTCTCCAAGTCTATCTGTGGACAAGAACCAATTCTTTCTAACTTCTGAAAGCTTAGGTGGATTATCTAGTACTACATCGAATGTTAAATCAAACAGATTCCTATCATCCCCTTTTTTACGAATATTTTGAAACGATTTGCTATTATAACTTCTGACTCCTATCCCCTTTAAATAATCATCATTTTGATAGTAATTGACAGAAAAACCGTATCCATAACTAGTTTCGCATTCAGTTAAGTACCATTCGCATTCAGTATAATCAAACTTCGATCGCTCAGACCAACTCCTACCAATTCTACCATTTGCGTTAATTTCAAAACTCTTGCCATCACTAGTTAGAGGCTCATATGGATCTCCATATGTACTACGATTTTTAACCAGATTGATATCTTGAAAGTCCAATACATAATTAACCTCATCTAATTTCTTTAATGCAAATAAGATTCTTGGATATTCACTCATATCAAATTGTAAATAATCAAAATCTACAATTTCTAAAACCCCAACCCTATCCATCAATCCATTGTTATCAAAATCCAATTCTATTGAATCAATTAACTCCCATCCCTCTGGTACAAAATCATCAATTGATTCTCCAATTTTCTGGAGAACAGGTACTTCTAGATAATCACCTCTCCAATTCATTACTGCAGTTGATTCACTTTTGTCGGATATATTATGAAGAATATACTCAGTTAATACATCTTTTTCTCCAGACAGACTTTTTTCTTCAATCGAAATACTCTCTTGTTCTTTATTACTCAATTTACTATTATTATCATAACAACCCACTAATAACAAAACAAATAACAACATAATCACTTTTTTTCTCATAATTACCTCACGCTATATATTTACCCTAAAACTTTCCACCCACTTAATCATAACACAAAAAACCACCCTACCGTTGATGCTTCTTAAGTAGAGTGGTTCTTATCTCTCATAACGAGAGCTTAATGGTGGAGGTTACCTAAACCTCGCTAAATTACTATTTCCACACAAAATTTGTTGTCACATGTAATCTGTTTCATTATACATGATTCTATAAAACTGTACTTCTCAGTATATATCCAGAAAAGTTATCATTATATTCTAATTTGAAACACTTGGGAAATGTTTTGGCGTTTCATTTTCTAATCGATTTTCAACAATCAACTTTGTATCACTAGAATTTGGAAACTCAGTTATGAATGCTTCAGCAGCTTCTATGCTATCATAAGTATTCAGTTCGATGATAAACCATCCATTATCATCTTTTAGAACTCGTGTGTCGTAATCTCTAGCAAATCCTTCTTCAATTATTCCAAAGGCTTCTCCTTTTGGAATGGATTCAGTTCTAACAACGTACATGTCCTGTTGATCTAACAACTCTTTTTCACTTATACGCATAACAAGACTTGCAGGCGATTTTGTTTCTGTAATCTCACAATTAACAGGTGCATTAAAGACAACAACAAATCTCATCATCGAATCATCCAATGTCATCAACGGATAAATTTCTTTTACATATTGACTCTCCTGCAACTTTTTAAAATCATCCATTGCAGTGAATCTTCTAGCACCACCTATTTCAAAAGTAAGTGTACTTGGATACTCAGCTTGAGTTACTTTGTAAGCACCAACAGTATCTTGATTTTCACCTTCATTTGAAAATTCAATTATAATTTCTTCAACATCTGCATCTTCAACAATTTCAATACCACTAATATCAGTACCATCGGTGATGACACCACCTTCTGCTTCACCATCAGTAAATTGAAGCACTTTAACTATCTCACCTATAACAGGAATATTTTTTAGTGTCTCCGCAAATGCTGGTGACACATTAACCACACCCGTCAATAGTGACGTAGCCAGTACCATACTTGCACATGCTTTTAAAACTTTATTTCTTGTATTATTATTCTGAGTCATTTCTTTCTTACCTCTTTCTATACCTTCCATGATAGCATTTGATATTTCGGAAGGTGTTTCAATTTCTAAATATTCATTTTTATATTCTGACATTTTATTCACTTTCATTACTCTTCCTCCGTCAATTCTATCTCCATCTTCTTTAAAGCCCTATAGAGTGTTGATTTGATTGTACTAATAGGTTTTCCAAGAAGCTTTGCTACATCCATCAGTTTCAGGTCTTCGAAGTACCTTAAGATCACTATCGCCCGTTCATGTTCATTGAGTTTATCTAAAGCTTCATGAACAGCTACTTTTTTATCAATAAGATCATCATCATGACTGTTCAGTTCTTCTAACTGGCCAAGCTCCAATGTGACAATTTTCTTATTTTTCTTAATAAAATCAATCGCTGCATTGATTAATATTCTGATAAGCCAAGTTTCTTCATATTCTACTTTTTTTACTTTATCGTAAGATATGTAACCTTTATAAACGGCTTCTTGAACAACATCTAATGCATCTTCTTTGTTTTTAACATAGCTGTATGCGATTTTATACATTCGATCCTGATTCTTCTGAATCAAGGAAAGAAATGCTTCTTCTCTTAACTGATTTTTCACTTGCTTCTTACTTTTTATGATCATAATTACCTCTCACTTTAACATTCAAATTCGAACTTCACTAATTAGACTGATTTAGACGTCAAAAAGTCTCAAACTATTTGAAAATATTTATTATTCATTAAAACCAGTGCAAATACAAACTGATTATACACACTAAGTCATATAACATCTACATAATTCCTGAAGATATTTATGTATACCAAAATCACAACAAAAAAAATCACTAGAATTAATTCCAGTGATTTTTCTAATATGGCTACTTATATAACCTGTTCTTCTGTTTCTTCTTCTATACCTGTAACACTGATCATACCTTTTGCATGGAATTTTTTCGCTATTGCTGCGATTACTGGGAATAATCCTAAAATAAAAACTCCCTCTAATCCACTTGGGAAACCAACTGTAAGTGTCATTATGATAACCGCTACTAAAGGTAGAAGTGCAGCTTTCCATAAACCTTTAACATTACTACCTGCAAGCATCGAAAAAGCTAATGAACCAAATAACGCAGGTATTATATTTGCAAATGCCGGTTGTAATACTGGATTACTTAATACAGGTTCTAAGGGTTGAATGAGAATAATAGCAATAGCGATTATCCCAGTCGTCACAAAAGAAGAAATACAAATTGCTACAGTCGAAATAATTTCACCTGCTTCTGAATCTGGTTCAACACCTGCAGCACTGGTACACATTAAACTACAAGGCAGTTTTAAATTGGTTACATTTCCAGTTACAAATGCCACATACGATCCGCCAGCACCCATCATTGGTGTATATGAGAATAACTCTACCAAAGTCGCTGGAGCAAGGAATGCCATTAAGCCAATAGAACTGCTTAATACCATCATAAAAGATGGCATGATATCAAACACTGTACAGACGGTTATTGGTATAGCCATCATGACAATAATTGCAATTACGCTAAATGTTCGACCCAATCGATGAGTTGCATTTAAATAGTCATCAAATGATCTTGTTAACTGATTCATATAATCCCCCTTACAACATACCTGTTAATACAACAGCAAAAGCCATTGCGCCTATCATGCTGAATGACATTTGGAAACCTTTTAACCACTCCATCTTCTTGTATTTGATGAGTAATGACTGTAGATAAGTCAAAAGAACACTCATTAATAGAGTCATTAGAGTAACCATACCTGCTCCTACCATTGGGCCGATAAATACTACCAATAGCGACATGAACAAACAACTAATTAATATTGCAGACCAGGC
>JABXKX010000186.1 GCA_013619035.1 Peptostreptococcaceae bacterium | reverse complement strand
TATAAAAACCGCAGGCATCCGCCTGCGGTTAACATTATTGTCCTATCTTAAATGGTCCCGGTAGTGGATACACTTTTTTCCCAAATGCTGTGTTAACAACAATTGCAGATGATAAGTATATCGCTACAATACCTGCAACTAATAATCCATAAGCTGGTATCATTGCATATGTTTTTGGTAAAATTCCTAAATCCATTAAGGTTATAAAAGGCAGTGAAACATCAAGTGCTAGAATCACAATAGTAAGTAGTCTAGTGCTCTTGAAAAATGCCGGTGTCCAAAGAATAAGTGCAGAAGTTAATACAATCCATGCCCATCCATCAATATGAGCATCCAGTACAATACCGTTATTAGCCATATTAAATTTCATAATCATTTCCAATCCACCAACGAGCATGAAGAATGCACTGAAGAATAAGAAAGTGTTACCACCAGTATTATTGCCACCTTTTAAGTCTAAAAGAGCTACAACGATTTGAACTACAAATCCACCTATCAACCAACACCCTAATAATGGTAGTGCATCGTGAGTCACTTTACCTGATAATAAAGCAAAGAAACAGAAACATGCAATTGCTAATGCAACTAAACCAGCTGGAGTTGGATTTGACCATTCTTTAATTTGATTGTCTTGATTCAATTATGATTCCCCCATTTTAATAGCTTTAATATGATTAGTACTCATATTATCTAAGTGTCAGATTCGCATTTTGCAACCTAACTGCCTGATTGTATCATGTGAAGTAATTGGGTACAATTGAATTTGTGCAAATTGAGCTTACAATTTAGTAACAACTCCTAATATCAGGTAATACTTCCGGTGATAAAGCTAAATGAATGGATTTTAATCACTCTAAGCAACTAAAAAGAATTTGAATATCTTAAAAAAGAATGTTTAACAGTTATCATATCTCATAAACTGATAACAATGAAAAGAGCTCAGTGAACATCCTATCATACAATAAAAAAACCGCAGGAATCCTCCTACGGTTAAATTATTCTTCTATTTAAATGTCCATCAGAGAATACACTTTGGATAATACCTTTCATATAGTAATCTATGATTAGCTATTCTTCGGTTGCATACTCGCCCAAAATTCTTCTGTAGAGTTAAACGGTTGGCCTTTTATTACTGCGAACCAAATACCCTCAGACACTGTAGGATGTGCATGAACAGTATTTATAAGATCATCAATGGTTAATCCATGTGTTACTGCCAGTGTTAATTCATGTATAATTTCAGTCGCACTTTTACCAATAATACTAGCACCTACAAGCACTTTATCATTTGATTTGTAAATAAGTTTGATACGACCGTCTGTCATATGTTCGATAATTGTTTTCCCGTTCATTTTCATAGGGAAGTTTATGACTTTTATTTGACCATGTATTTCTCTAGCTTCTGCTTCTGTCAAACCAACTGCTGCAATCTCTGGTTGAGTGTATACAACTCTTGGTGCTACCTTATTGGTATAAGCCATACTTCTAGGATTAACCATGTTGGTTGTAATAACCATACTTTCATAAACTGCTGTATGAGCGAGCATAAGTGTCTCAATAACGTCACCTGCTGCATAGATATGTTTAACATCAGTCTGTAAATAGTCATCAACTTGAATAAAACCATTTTCTAGTCTAACATCAGTATTCTCAAGTCCAAGATCATCTGTATTCGGTTGTCTACCAATACTAACTAATACTTTATCATATGTGTTTGAAGTTACCTCTATCCCTTTAAAAGAGCATCTTACTTTACCCTCTTCTATTTCTGCTTTATCAATACTTGTAGATGGCATAATAGTTATCCCACGCTTTTGAAGTAACTCTTGAACCATCATACTGGTATCAACATCTTCATTTGGCATAATTCTAGGTGCAGCTTCTACAATTGTCACCTCAGAACCATAACTTTTATAAATTGATGCAAACTCTAGACCGATCACACCACCACCAACAACAAGCATATTATTGGGAATAACATTATTGTTAAGTAGTTCATCACTCGTACATATATATTCGCCATCAATTTTTAAACTAGGAAGATTTCTTGGTCTTGATCCAGTCGCTATCACAAATTGATTTGCAGTAATGCGTTCAGTGCTACCATCTTTTTTTGTGATTTCAACTTCATTATTACTCACAAATCGTCCATGTCCAAATATAATCTCTGATTGTATATGTTTTTGGTGCATACCTCCAAGCATATTGATTAGGTTTTCTTTCAAGTTATGGATTTGATCCATTTTAGGTTTTGCAGATGGGACTTCAATGCCAAATTCATGGGCTTTTCTACTTAATTCAAGCACATCAGCAGCTTTTGCTAAATGTTTTGTTGGCATACACCCTTTATTCACACAGACACCACCGAAAGCTTCAGAGTCTTTTTCAATCAGACAAATTTTCTTATTTGTTTGTGAAAGCATATTACTCACTTCAAGACCCGCTGGACCACTTCCAAGTATCACTACATCATATTTTTTCATGTTATTTCCCTCCATATTGACTTCTGTCTATTAAGATGATAACATCATAGTCAATTAAAGCAACTACGCACTTCTTTGTAACCTAGTCACCTTTAGGATACCTAGTATACTATTGTATACCTAGGATGTATTATGCTAACGATTTTTTTAATTACCCGGAGGTTCAAATGGATAAATACTCTCTAAATTATGTATATTCAGCGCTTAATGTAATGGGTGGCAAATGGAAAACAAATATTTTATGGCATCTCAGAGATGGTCCTATGCGATTCAATGAGCTACTGCGTACGATTCCAAATATCACTAAAAAAATGTTGGTTCAACAATTAAGACAACTTGAGCATGATCAAATCGTCCACCGAGAAGTCCATAATGTTGTACCACCCAAAGTAGAATATTCTATTACAGAATATGGGAAATCTTTATGTCCAGTGTTACAAGCTCTTCATAACTGGGGTGAAAAACATCAAGAAAAAAAAGTTGATGATACTATATAAACTCAAAGAACCAAGTCAATGGACTTGGTTCTTTATTTTCAATCTATTATTTTAGATAAAGAGGTTTCCTAGAGTTTCTATCACATCTCATACACCTCGTTGCTTCTTTTTTTGCATCTACGTCTAAGTACACTCTGGATACAGTGTCAAAACTCTCTTTTCTTTCTTCAGATACTTTTTGTGATTCAACAACTTTTTCAATATTCCATAAAGTTGACTCTAAAGGTCTATCAGGCACTTCAATTTCTTGGCCTAAATAAAGTCCTACGCCACCTAAATATCGATCGATGGATTCTGCTGCTTTTTTGCCTTCTGCTATAGCTTCTATAGCAATGCCTTGTTGGCGCATATCTCCCGCCGCAAATATTCCTTCAAACTTTGTTTCAAACGTATATTGGTCAATTTCCAATAATGATTTTTTACTCCCTTGAGTAGCATCATTCAAATAGCTGATATCCGCTCTTTGTCCTATTGCTAAAATCAGATTATCGATTTCAATAGTCTTTACATCCTGTTCATCATATGAAGGATTAAATTGACCCAAATCATCCATTAGTGACATACATTTCTTAAGATCTATTCCAGTTAAACGACCATCTTTTACATGAATATCTTTTGTACCATAACCACTGATGAATTGAATGTCTTCTTCTGTGGCTTCAACTTTTTCTTCATCACTTGCCGGCATTTTCTCATAAGACTCCAAAGAAGCTACCATTACTTTTTTTGCCCCTAATCTGATTGAAGTCCTCGCAGCATCCATCGCTACATCACCGCCGCCAATAACCAATACAGTATCACCAATTTCTTTTCTGTTATCTACTTTCACATTTCTTAGAAAATCTATAGCCGTCTCAATTGTATCAAGCTCAGGACCAAATTTATTACCTATATGACAACCCGTAGCAAGTAACACCGCATCAAATTTATCCTCTAACTCCTCAATTGAAATATCTTCTCCAATTTTTACATTGGTTATGATTTTCACACCTAAAGTTTTGATTAATTCAACTTCTTTGTCTATGGTGTCTTGAGGTAATCTATATTCTGGGATACCCATAGCAAGCATACCACCGATAACATTTGAAGCTTCATAAATAACCACATCATATCCAGATCTCGCTAAATAATAAGCTGCAGTAAGACCAGCTGGACCAGATCCAACTATACCTACTTTTTTGCCATTACTATCAGATTTTTCTTCTACAAATCCTCCAAGTTTTAATGTCATCTCTGATGCATATCGTTTTAAAGCCCTAACACCTACTGTA
The DNA here is from genome assembly GCA_013619035.1 of Peptostreptococcaceae bacterium. The sequence continues at coordinate 2,124 of JABXKX010000186.1, read as the reverse complement.
CTCTCTATCTCGCCTCTTCTGCATCGTGCTTCACATGGTCGAGTACATACCATCCCACAAACGAATGAAAGGGGGTTTTCTTTTCTCATTAATCGATAGGCTTCATCTACTTTGTCATTTCTCATCAGTTCAATATAACCAGGAACATAGACTTCAGCTGGACATGCATTCATACACTGAGCAACTATAAGGCTTCTACAAATGCCATTTTCACATCTTTTATGTACGATGTGTTCCATAAACTCATTTCTAAACTCAGAAGTAATATATTTGAATATTTGGTTCAGTCGACTTAGAGATTCAGACGCTACTTCTTTGTCTATTTCATCAGTTAAAGCCTCAAAATCATTTACCGTTGCTGTACCTTGTGCTATTTTTTCAATAGTCTGATTCAGTTTTCTGATATGGTCATTATCAATTCTAAGCTCTCTAATCACATATCTCGTTAGAAATCTTAAGTAATCTACCGGACAAAGAAGACTACTTAGAAACATCATCTGATTACCTCTAACAAACTCGTCATAATCACTTAATCTAGTATTCAATGCTGTAGTTGTGATACAAATTCCTAATGGTCCTCCAATTTGAATTAACTTCACTTTTCTTCCGTCTTTCATACCGTTGGCACATTCATTCAGAACATCACTAATTCTTATATCAGAAGTTACTTCAAACTTACCTTTCTTATTCACTTCTCCCATAACACTAACAACTCTATTCATTATGTCCACCTTCTTTTCCTGTTAATATTACCTCATGGTCAAGTTCATCTCTTTCTAAATTATACATATAGTATTGAGGTAATGACTCCATACATTGTTCATAACCTAACATACTAAATGGACAAACTCTTACACACTTTAGACATTCTTTATCGGTTGTCATAAGTTCCAAACAAGAAGAGAATCTCGTTTGACGCTTCAGTGCACCTTTGTAATTTATTTCTTCTTTTGGTATAGAGCCAGATGGACAAGCCTTTTGACACATTCTACATCTTGAACAAAACTCTTCAATATTAATATCTCTAGGTTTATCTAATGGCATATCTGCATCAATTAAAATCGAGCAGTATTTCACTCGAGTTCCAGCCTCTGGTGTCACACAGACGCCATAAGTAGAATAATTACCTAATCCTGCATTCACCGCATGCGGTGGATACTTGATGGCACCATCCCATCCTCTTGCTCTACAATCATATCCCTTTGCTCTAATAAAATCGGCAACCGTATGAACATTTCTTGCACAACCCGTGTACGCTCCAAAAGCACCTAACTCTCCTTTAGGATTTGGATAATGCTCAATGACCTCTAATGGCATCTCGAATCCTAAGAGAATGATGGTATCAAATATGATTTCTTCATCAACACCTAAAGAAACATACCTTCTGTCCACTTTAGTCACTCCAACACTCGAAAATCCTAAAGAATTAGCAAAGTCTTTAATATCCTTTTTCAATTTTGTTGTATCATTTTCCCTATTTGAATCCGGTACGGGTATATCAATACCGTTTTTTTCCTTAGTTATTCTCTCCATCGAAATCTTTTGATCCTTCATGTAGTAAAAAGGATCACCCGTAATTTCTTTATGCATAGTAGGAAAGAACATTGCACTGCCATCTTTTTTCATTTCTTTACTTTTACCTTTAGTCATAGGTGGTGGTGCAATTGGATAAGGTTCATTCTCTATAACTAAATCAAAAGTCTCTACATCGATTAAATTCACATACGGATTGGTATCGGTTATATTTTTTCCTTCGTTTTCATATAATTTATAAATAGTTCCGGGTGTCCACTTTAATATTCTGCTATCAGAAGTTTCTTTTACCATCTGTTTTTTAGTGTCTTTCCACTGTGCAACCAAATCATCATACTTTGGCATCTTTACTTTTTTCATCATCTCTTCTTTTAGTTTTCCCATACACACCACTTCCTTATTTCTTACGGATTTTAGTTTCAATTTGCAACTTTACTTTATCATAATTGGTTTCATTTTGCAACTTTATTGTTATAAAAAAAACAATGTATTCAACTGATCACATTGTTTTTACTCATTTGTATTTTTCAACCTTACCGTTTCTTCATGAATATTTTCAGATATTTCCTTGAATAACTCTAATACAACATC
>JABXKX010000451.1 GCA_013619035.1 Peptostreptococcaceae bacterium | reverse complement strand
GATGTATTTCATATATTGGTTTAAAAGAATATTAATTAACGGTCATGATATTTTATTTGCTTTTAAAGAATCCATTCAACGAAAAACTTGGATAATTATAGTAAAAGAAAACAAAAAAATGCTACTTAAGTTTGCTGGTATTACAGCCGTTTTAAGTGCTGTATCAGCTATTTTTATCTTGTTAGGTTTGCAAATAGAAGTACCAAAACGTTTGATTGCAAACAACATATTATCTGTTCAGAGTTGGTATGACTTAGGGGCTTATTATTTTGAACAATTAACAATCAGTTTTAAGTATGGTTTTATAGGAATAAGAAGAGACTTTATCATATCATTTATGTTAGCGATATTTATGGTTATAAGGTTAACACATACCTATTCATTATCATTAAAGGCGGTAAAGAATGAAATCTAATTTACTCAAAATAATAAAATATGTATTCTTTACTTTTATAACACTTGTGTTTATAGCCGGTTATAATTCAGATAGAATTATGGAGGCTTTAATACCAAAAGTTTCAGTCTATTATGCTAATAGTGAAGACAAGATTAAAACGACAGTTGAACTAGAAGGTATTATCAAAACCAGGGAGGTCGATAATATTAGATTCTCTCATCCTTTAAGTATCTCAGAAGTTTATGTCGAGGACGGTGAACGTGTAGAAAATGGACAGCCGCTACTTAAAATTGACAACCTAGATGAAACTTTGACAATCGAAGACGAGAAGGCCCAGAAACAGCTAGAATTAAGTGGCTTACAATCAGAGTTAAAGAAGTTGACTGGAACTACTTTTGATGCTAGGAAAATCTCATTGATACGAGATGAAATAGCGATACTACAAAATAAAATAAATAACTATAAAACCCTCTCTACAGATGATACGAGTTATTTAAAAACAATAGAGACCCTTGAATATCAATTACAAACTAAAGAAATTCAACTATCTCAAACAATTCAGACTTATAGAAATACGACTAATAATAATGAGCAAGCTGTAAACTCTTTATTGCTACAGATGGAAACTCTTGAACGAGAATTGATGAATCAAGAAGCTAAATCCATATTCTATGATTTCATAGATGACGAAGGCATATATCATGCAACATCTAATGGTATTGTAACGGATTTGAAAACAAAAGGTTACTATTCATCTGATACAAATATTCTAACCATCAACAGTACTAATGGTGAAATGCCATATGTTTTTCATGGTTTTTTTGATGCATCCTTTGCGTATTTGATTCAAAAAAATACATTGATATATTTAGATCTGGATAAATCAAAACCATCTATTAATGCTAGAATTAGCAAAGTATATGAACCGATTGATGGTAAATGCTTTATAGATGCTGTGATTGAAGATCAAGAAGAAGGGATATATTTAGGAATGTCTATATTAGGGCGTTCAATCGAAAAGCCTGGCTCTCAAGTCAATATCCCAAGAACTGCTATCATAAGTAAAGGACAGATAAAGAATAGTGCAAGGATTGAGTTTTACCAAGTTGTAACAAGGAAAGGTGTTTTAGGAGAGACTAAAACAGTTGGTAGAAGTTATGGCACGGTTGCTTATGTTGGGGACGATTATATTGGTTTAAGTGGCAAAACATTGCCAGACTCATATAATGGTGTCATTATTGATAATCCTTCACCAACATTGAAAGTTGGAGATAGAATTACAGAATAACCTTTACAAATATACTTATGTCTACTATAATGACATTGTAAATGAATAATATGAACTAGGGGAGCCGTTGGCTGAGAAGGATACACCTGACCCTTATAACCTGATTTAGTTAATACTAACGTAGGGAAGTTTGATTTGATGTCTGAACTCACCTATTTTGGTGAGTTTTTTTAATTCCCATCATATCAATCGCTGATTTTTTTACGCAATCGATGTAAAAAGGAGGAAGAAATGATAATAAACGGAAAAGACTATCTGTATGATGAAATGTCCATCACTCATTTGCTGAATGAACTTGAGATCAAGGGAAAAATGATTGTAGTAGAAATAAATAATAGAATCATTGAACAAAAATTATATGATGAACAGATGTTAAAAAAGGACGATAAAATAGAAATTGTCAGTTTTGTAGGAGGTGGCTAATGGATACGTTTAAAATTGGTGGTAAATCATTGAACTCGCGTTTATTTATTGGAACTGGTAAGTTCCCGAATAAACAAATTATACCTGCTGTTATTGAATCAGCAGGCACAAAAGTTATTACAATGGCTTTAAGACGCGTTGATATAGGCTCTAAAGATGAAAATATCTTGGATTACATACCTAAAGACTGTATCTTACTACCTAATACTTCGGGTGCTAGAACGGCTGAAGAAGCAGTGAGAATTGCTAGACTTGCTAGGAAAATGGGTTGTGGAGATTGGGTGAAAATAGAGGTGATTTCAGATCAAAAATATTTGTTGCCAGATAACTATGAAACCTTAAAAGCTACAGAGATTCTTGCCAAGGAAGGCTTTCATGTATTCCCATATATGAATCCGGATTTATATGTGGCGAGACAACTCGTTGATGTTGGAGCAGCAGCAGTTATGCCTTTGGGAGCACCAATTGGCACCAATAGGGGCATTAGAACCAAAGAATTAATTCAAATTTTAATAGATGAAATTAAGATTCCAGTTATTGTTGACGCAGGTATTGGTAAGCCATCTGATGCGAGTGAAGCTATGGAAATGGGTGCGGATGCAGTTTTGGTTAATACGGCGATTGCAACGGCTGGAGATCCGATTCTAATGGCAAAAGCATTTAATTATGCGACTCAAGCAGGTCATATTGCTTATCAATCAAAACTAGGGAAAATGAGTCAGTTGGCACAAGCTTCATCGCCACTCACTGGCTTCTTGAGGAAGTAAAATGGATATTTTAAAGAGTAGAATCATAAACGAAGATATGTTTTCAAAATTATTAGAACCTATTTCAGATGAATCTTTAGAGTTGATGGCATCTAGAGTCTCAGAAGAACACTTAAAACATTTTGGAAAAGCAATTACACTGTATACACCACTTTATTTAGCGAATCATTGTGTGAATCAATGTGTTTACTGTGGTTATAATGCCAAGAATAAAATTAAAAGACATCAACTGAGTTTAGAAGATGTGGAGTATGAAGCACAGGCAATTTCACAGTCTGGCTTGCGTCATATTCTAATTCTAACCGGCGAGAGCGAAAAGGATACACCCGTTTCTTATATATTAGATGCGATTAGAATCTTAAAAAAATATTTTGATAGCATTGCCATAGAAATTTATCCTTTATCAACTGAAGATTATTTGAAAATGGTTGATGCAGGGGTTGATAGTTTAACCATTTATCAAGAAGTATATGACAGGACCCGATATCAAGAAGTGCATCCATATGGTCCCAAAAGTCATTATGATTATAGATTAAATGCAGCTAAACGTGCTGCGGAAGCGGGGATTTTCAATATCAATATGGGCGCTTTATTAGGACTGCACAACTGGCAATCTGAGGTATATGCTTTAGGATGTCATGTGAAATCATTACAAGATGAGTATCCTGGTATAAATTTTAGTGTTTCTGTACCGCGTATTAGACCGTTTATTGGACAGACTTTTGAAAGTATTGAGATAAAAGACAGAGTATTGGTACAAATTATACTTGCTTTAAAACTTTTTTTACCTTCAATGGGAATAACACTTTCTACAAGAGAAACAGCTAATTTTAGAGATAGTATGTTGCCTCTAGGCATATCTAAAGTGTCTGCTGGTGTGATGACATCAGTAGGAGGACATGGATCTGAATCAGAAGGTGATGCTCAATTTGACATCGCAGATAATCGTAGCGTTGAAGAGATGGTTATAAGTTTAAAAAAATATGGCTATCAACCGGTGTTAAAAGATTGGGTGGATTTATGTATAGAATAACTGATGCTAATATCAACCGTGTCTCTGAAGGTCTAAGAATCATAGAAGATTATGTGAGATTTAATCATATATAAACCAGATTGAAATGATATCTGAAACTTGTGGTGCTGAGGATATTAAAGGAATAATCAAATAGATAAAAGGGGAGTTAAACCATGAATTATACAACGCAAATGGATGCTGCTAAAAAAGGCATTGTCACAAAAGAAATGGAAATTGTTTCAAAAAAAGAACATATGGCAGTAGAAGTTTTAATGGAGAAAATGGCCAGAGGAGTTATTGTTATACCGGCCAATAAATATCATCATAATTTAAATCCAGAAGGTGTGGGTGAAGGTTTAAGAACAAAAATTAATGTTAATCTAGGAATCTCTAAAGATTGTCCAGAGATCGAACCAGAAATGGATAAAGTTAGAATGGCTGTTGAAATGAAAGCAGAAGCTATTATGGATCTAAGCTCTTTTGGGAAAACAGAAGAATTCAGACAAGCTTTAGTAAAAACATCATCAGCAATGATTGGAACTGTACCAGTATACGATGCCTTAGGATTTTATGATAAAGAATTACAAGATATTCAGCCAAAGGAATTTTTAGATGTTGTTGAAAAACATGGTCAAGATGGTGTTGATTTTGTGACGATTCATGTGGGTATGAACTTAGAGACTGCTGAAGTGTTCAAAAGAAATCCAAGACTAACTCATATCGTCTCAAGAGGTGGTTCTTTAATGTATGCGTGGATGATGTTAAATAAGGCTGAAAATCCTTTTTATGAGTATTATGATGAGTTGCTTGATATTTGCGCGAAGTATGATATTACATTGAGTTTAGGGGATGCTATGAGGCCTGGTAGTATAAGTGATTCTACGGATGCTTCTCAAATAAAAGAATTGATGACTTTAGGAGAATTAACACTACGCGCCTGGGAAAAAAATGTCCAAGTCATCATTGAAGGACCTGGCCATATGGCATTGAATGAAATTAAAGCAAATATGCTTTTAGAGAAAAAACTATGTCATGGTGCCCCGTTCTATGTCTTGGGTCCGATTGTAACGGATATCGCACCAGGTTATGATCATATTACGAGTGCAATTGGTGGTGCAATTGCAGCAAGCTCAGGCGCAGACTTCTTATGTTATGTAACACCTGCTGAACATTTAAGATTACCAACAATGGAAGATATGAAAGAGGGAATTATTGCCACTCGAATTGCTGCTCATGCTGCTGATATTGCAAAAGGTGTTCCAAACGCAAGAGATTGGGACAATAAAATGAGTAAAGCAAGACAAGAACTCAATTGGGAAGGAATGTTTGAATTGGCTATAGATCCAGAAAAAGCAAGCCGCTACAGACATGAATCAAAACCAGCTCATGATGATTCATGTACAATGTGTGGTAAGATGTGTTCTATGAGAAATATGAACAGAATTATGGAAGGCAAAGAAATCAATATTTTAAGAGAAGACTAATGTTGTTTTTTATTACCAATAGAAAAGTGTGTGGTGAATTAAAACTGCTATTAAAAACACGAGAAGCTGCCTTGGCTGGTGTGGATTACATACTATTAAGAGAGAATGATTTAGAAAATGATGACTATAGAAATTTAGCAGTTTCCATGCTTCAGATGTTATCTCAAACTAAAACCGAATTAATCATTTGTCATCGAGATGTTATAGCGGACGAATTAGATCTAAAAAAACACAATCGTTTTCATGAAAGAACACCAACGAGTTTTACGGTTTCAACTCATAGTGAAATGGAAGTTCATGCATTAAATGATCAGTTGTTCTTTTATAGTCCTGTATTTGAAACGACCTGTAAAGAAGGGGTAAAAGCAAAAGGAATTAATCATATTAAGAGTTCTAATGTAATAGCTCTTGGAGGGATTACCATTGAAAAGTCAGAGGAATTACCAGTTGATCACATTGCAGTGATGTCTGAATGGTTATCAAGTAATGCTTTGTATGATTTGGTTAAAGCATATAAGAAATATGGTTATTAATAATAAAAAACTGTATCGAAGGTGAAATCACTTTCGATACAGTTCTTTTTTTTAATCATGTGTTACACTCAAAATTTGGATTTTTGAAGTCCCATTTGGTGTTTGACAATCTACAATATCACCTTGTACGTGACCTAACAATGCATCACCAATTGGTGATTCGTTAGAAATAAGATTGTTGATAGGATCAGCATCAACTCTAGTTACGATTTTAACCTTTTCGATTGTGTCGTCACCAACAAACTTAAATTCGATTTCTGAATTAAGAGTAGCAGTACCGGCATCAATACCATCGGTATTAACAAGTTCGTAATTATCAAGTAATCCTTTTACTTTTAAAATTTCTGTTTCATTAAAAGACTGTGCTTCTCTTGCAGCATGGTACTCAGCGTTTTCTGATAAATCTCCAAAGGCACGTGCTTTTTTGATTTCTTCAGAAATTTTTGTACGCTTTACAATTAGCTCCTCTAACTCATGATTTAACTTAGCTAGAGCTTCTTCTGTTAACAATACTTTTTTC
>JABXKX010000433.1 GCA_013619035.1 Peptostreptococcaceae bacterium | reverse complement strand
TTTCTATATCTTTTTTTATGAGTATTTTGGTTTTTTTATCAATAATTAATTGATAATCTACACCGTATGACTTAATCTCTGCTTCGGATATTATGTGTTTTTCCAATGCATCATAATCACTATAATCTGATGCGAAACTAAAAACTGAAAGTATAATCAATAACATCAATAAAATATATAGTTTTCTATATCGCTTCTGAGTACAATAGATTCCAATAAAAAAAATAGGAACACTAAGAATGATTAACTCTTTTAATATTGTAATAACTAATAAATAACTGATGACTGCAAATAGGGTTACTGATCTTTTCATAGAGTCTCCTTTTTACAAATTATACCTTATTTATATGTTTTTATTACATTATTTGTAAATAAAAAACCAGCAGATAATCTACTGGTTTATAACTTATTTATTAAATCGATGATCTTTTATCAAAGTTACTGAGAGTATCGCAGTCACTGGTATGGTTATAACAAGACCTATACTACCGGCTAATGATCTAATGACTTCAGTTGCAATAATATCTAAATTTACCAACCTAGTTAAGGAATCATTTGCTGACATGAACAATAACAACAGTGGTAACGAACTACCTGTATAGGCTAAAATAAGTGTATTGGCCATGGTGCCCATAATATCTCTACCCACACGCATACCTGAATCAAATAGTTCTTTAAACGATAGGGATGAATTAACATTATGAACTTCATCAATTGAAGAGGCTATCGACATAGCAACATCCATAATCGCACCTAATGCACCTAACAGAATCGCTGCAAATAGTAAATATTGAAAATTAATGGTTTCACCTTGTATCGATAGAAGCATCACAGCTTCATCCATACTAAGACCTGTTAATTTTACTTGATTACTCACAAATATGGCCATACCACCTGCTACAACAACACCAACGGTGGTACCTATAATCGCTGCTAAACTCTTTTTGCTCAATCCAGAGATCACTGTAACGGTTATGATGGTGATAAAAATGGCTACGATGACCGTTACCAAAACCGCATTATAACCTTTGATTAGAAGTGGTAATTCAACCATAAAAATAAAGAAGAATGTCACGCCTAATGTAAAAATAGTTTTAATTCCTTGGAACCTGCCTACAATCAATAATGCGACAATAAATACAATCAGCATATATAAAATATAATGATCCCTGACTTCACTGGTTATGTAAAACTCAACTGTACCATCTTCATATTTTTCTACTGAGATAAGTACTTTTTGACCTATTTGTACATCAATATCCATAACATAAGAATCGGATATGATATTTTCAATCATCACAATTTCATCTTTAAATTCCCCAGTGAGCATTTTAACTTCTACATGTTGAATTTTACTGATAAAACTATGTTCTGATTCCTCTTCTTCTATACTTAAAACAAGTCCCTTTTCGAAACTTCTTTCAATATCTTCTTGTTGATGGTCATCATCTGCAATGACCACTCCTGATACCATCATTAGAATCAGTAGTATTGCTATTATTTTTTTCATAATGCCTCCTTAGCTACCGTTATATTCTAACATAAAATGAAGTCAAAAAAAAATCACCCGAAGGTGATTGTGATTATTGTTCATACATACTTTCAAACGGTTTTTTTAGTGGTACATATAATAGTAATGAAACAACTGCACCAAATCCTGCTTGTATCGCATTCCAAGGTAATCCAAAAGCAGCATACGCTAAAGGTGTTGCTCCTTCTGCATCAACAATCAGTAGATTCGCTAATAGTAAATCCGTTATAAAATAACCACCTACAACTATAATAACTGCACCAGCAATATGATAAATCACTCTTAATGTTCCAGCATTATTTCTGACTTCACCGGCCAAATTCTTATATGCGAATCCAATTGAAAAAGCCAATAAACCTTTTACAATAAATGTTGCAGGCATATAATATGCATACCCACTGGCATAATCCGCAAGCGCTGAACCGATCGATGCTGATATCGCACCATAAACTGGTCCAAGTAACATACCTGCTAAGATAACAACCGAATCACCAAAGTGAATATAACCCCATCCAAATGAAATTGGAAATTTAATCATCCATGTTGCTATAAAGCATAATGCGATGAATATTGATGTAAATACTAAATTTTTCGTTTTCATGAATAGCCTCCTAATTATTATTCCATAGAAAGAATATCATGTTGTTAAAACCATGTAAATAAAAAGAACCTTTACATAAGAAAACCATACAATTTCCAAGGAATTGTATGGTTACAATTTAATTTGCATTCAGTATTTTGATCTCATTGCTCCTAATAAACCATACACCAATCTGCGTTAATGCTTCATTGGGCATGATGTAATAAGAGGCATCATCTAGTTGTATGAAGCCTTGCGACTTACCATTTGATACTGTGACCATTTGATTATCAACCGTTATAAATTTATTCTGACCTTTGTAGTAGTACAAATCAGATTCATCTAATGTATCGAAAGATTTGATATCATTATAACTAATTACTTCTTTTGAATCTTTCTCAATTCTCATGACTTGATGTGTTTTGGAATCTTCTAATAGAAGTATGAAAGCATCTACATCATTTAATAGTTCTACTTTTGTATCCACATCTAATTCAGTTAAATCTATTGCCCATTCATTGTAAGTTTCTGAATCAAAGTCAAATGAAAGTAATGAATGAATAGAAATATTATCATTGATATCACCCGTCAATGTGGTAATCATATGATCCGACCAATAAACTTTAGAGATGAGTTTATCATCTTCTGATAAAGTTGCAATATAATCAATCGATTTATTCTCTACATCATAATAACCAATTCTTTTGCCTATGAAATTCATGCCTTCAACAGTCGGTTGTTCTAATGGTAATACTTCTTTAGAGTAGAAGTAACAAACTCTGCTATCATCCGGTGCCCAAGACAATTGAACTCCAAATACATCTTCAGCATAGAGTTTTCCAGAGTCCGCACCATAAATAGAAAAATACGACTCTTCAGCAATATCATTTCTGTATTCTACTGAAACATAACCTCCGACAGGCGATATCTGAACACATTCTTTAAAATTTGATACTATTGATGAATTGATTGGTGCTTTTATCGTTCTATAAAATTCTTCTTCAAAACTATAACTTACGATGGTATCTTTAGATGCATTATAAAATAGCATCTTGGATAAATCATCTGAAAGTGTGTATCTCATTAAATTATCATAAGTCACATCACCAATGATCTCATGGTATTCCCTATTGATTAACAACCCTAAAGATTTTCCATCTGTACTTAAAAGACCAATGTTTGGAATCTCTTTGAGAACTGTATATTCTCCATAATCATCCGGTGCATGTCCATCATCTTTATACATCAATAACTCATAATTGGCTATATCAAATATGTATTTATTCTGTACATGATTGATGCTACCTTCTATTAGGAGTTGTTGATTGTTTAGCCACTTTACTCTATCAATCTCATCAAAACTTTTAATGATTATTTCTTGTCCTGAACTGATGATATCCTCTTGTGAAACTTCAAATTTTTTAACTTCTCTATCTGTAATGGATACATCTTCAGAAATAGATAATTGTACTAATTTTATTAATAATAGTACTACTACGACTAAGAATATTATATGTTTAATATTTAACTTTTTTTTCATTTCCGCCCCTATTATATAATGTTTCAACCTCAATAATTTCATCAGCTGTTAGTTCAAAATGTTCATATAATACATTATCAATCTTTGATTTCACTTCTTGATCGTTGTTTAGAAGCGCTTCTACATACATCTCTATTTGCCTGTAAGAAATAGTAGGCACAGGCACTTGAGACAATGGCTTCGCATAAAGTTCTAAGCTTCTACCTTTTCGTTTGCCTCGATTATAGAACCAGAAATAGTATAACTTAGAATTTAAAAGTCCTAAAAGAAACTTTAATGGACCTTGTGTCAAGTAATAAACATCTGCACTACTGTAAAACGGTTGATCTGTATAAGCAAAATTATTGTAATTTGCTCTTTGAGGTACAACTATTTTCTCACCTTCAAATATTTTTTCTGCTCTACCCCATTGTAAGGCATACCAGTTTCTAACACCATTTTTAACTTCTCGTCGTTCTGAAAGAATATGTTTAAAAGGTAATAGATGCTGCCACTCCTCATGAGTCTCATCTAAATCACCATCATTTATATATAAGATCCATCTATGATCTGATAAAGTCATTTGATAAGGCTTGATTTGGCCATTCTTATAAAACGGTTTGAAAAACTTAGAGTCAAAAGGTTTTGTATCAAATACAAAGATTGGATCCGTCTCTTTTATATCATATTGTTTTATAATTGAAGGCTCTAACTTCTGTTTCATAATTTTTTTAGTCACTTTATCAGCACCACTTACAATCCCTTGATTGATAGTCACCACTTGGTTTAAGGTCTGAAACGAATGAGAAAGCATTTTATGAATAATAGGATAATACAATATTTTTTCATACAAAATAATATTACCGGTTTCTGAAAACAATTGTTTATGTGTAATTTTATATTGATAATCATACAAGATACTAAGATCACTTATTTTAGATTGTTGAATTACCTGAACAATCACATCATCCAAAGAAGATTTTGCTAATGTAAAAATCAAGTTATGCATACCTTTTGCATCAGAAAACATTTTACATTCATCCAAATTGATGAGTCTCAAAAGAGCTGTTTTATTCTGTACAAAATGCCTTAGCTTCTTCGCACCATCTGCTGTCACCCAATAATTTGTTGTGATATAACTTAAGATTCCGTGGTCTTCTAACAACTCAAAACCTTTATAAATAAAGAAGTAGAAAAAATCCATTCGTGCTTCATAGCCACTTAATTTTTTATACCTATCAAATAATGCTTTATTGCCCTTCTCACCAACATAAGGTGGATTTCCAATGACTAAATCAAATCGTATCTTTGGTGCATAGTCTAATATAGAATCGCATCTTGTGATGTTACACTTTTTCAAAGGGTATTGTTTGCTTAATAATAAATCATTTAAAAATAGATTTAATAAAACCAAAGGCGTCTCTTGGATATCTACACCATAAACTTGATCAATTAAATCGTTCATATTATAAGAGACTTGAAGCATATCATAATAAGAAATCATCACATGGATAGTCGCCAATAAAAAGACGCCTGTTCCACAAGCAATATCTACTATTTTAAGAGCTCTCAGTTGATTTATAAAAACCTTATTGTCTTCAAAATAAAAAGGAGTGTAAAAAAAGTCCAATTCTTCTTTATAACCATTCTTTTTAAAATAGTCATAAAAACTCATTCTAACCATTTTCTCAGCAAGTGCATACGGTGTATAATAGCTCCCTGTCTTTTCACGTCTACCTGACATCATAAACGAATCAAAGATTGAATACAGACTTTCTGTATTCACCGCTTCACATTCAATGTATTTCAGGTTTTGGTCCAAAGTGGTATTGATATGTTCTATTGAGATATGGTGTTTTTTACACAATAAAGAAGCAATGATACTCATAAAGTTATCATCACTTACTTCTAAATTGTTGGCTTCAAATATCTGAATTAAATTCTTTTTCATACTCACCTACTAAAAAACCTGACATCAGTCAGGTTATTTGCTTTTTCTTTTATATTTACCATCAGCGACTTTTGTGACACCGTCAATTGTTTGAATAATCTCATCTACCAACAAGTCTAAGTCTGGTATTGTAACATCAATACCCTTTTTCTTTAGATACTTCATAACTGTAATCATACGGATATGATACGAATTAGGATTTTTAAAGTATGGATGTTTTTCAATAATCTTTTTCACTTGATCACGATCCACACTATCTAAATCTAACTTATTCTTGGATTCAATTTTCTTTTCAATACTCGATAAATAAGAAGATAATCTTTCTTTATGATTTTCATCATCTTTAATCATCTCTTTAATATCTTTAATCAACTCATCTACGCCAATGGACATTGCTTTTTTGTTTATGGCGGAGGGTGCATCATCAGCATTTTCAGGTAAATCTGAAAAAACCATTTTCATTGCGTTTCTCCTTTCAGTACTTAATAATATTTTCATTTTACTATCATTTAAATCGTCTGTCAATTATTGCAACAAATCATCAATTGTCATTTTGCCTTCTTTAATAAATACAGCTCTTTCTTCAGAATAGTTTTTAACTATATCTCTTGCAATATCAAGCAGACCTTTTGAATTGGTTTCAATCTCTAATCGATCATGAGTCACCACAGCTTCTCCAATTTGAATACCATCATCCAATACATTAAGAATCATTTCATCTTCGTAGGTTTCAATAATTTGAAAATGTTCTGTAGCCAATAGGTTATCTAATAAAACTTCTCTTTCTTTAATAGCAAATTCCGCTACAAAAACAGATAAATCGACTTCTTCTTCTAATACATTTTCATAGTACTGTATGATATTGG
>JABXKX010000609.1 GCA_013619035.1 Peptostreptococcaceae bacterium | reverse complement strand
ACATTATCTCTTGTGAAATGAGTGGATTTTAAACACTCGCTTATTATATACTTGCTGTTGAAGATCCAGTCTGTCTAACCTATAAGAAACGCTTCATACGAGTTGAATCTTTTAATTAATGTTTTCAAGCAGTGCTTCTATAGGAATCTTATATAATTTCCTGTTTCCTATCCAATTTCTTGAGGGATCCGCGCCCCCAGAAACATATAATTGATCATTGTATACAACTGCTCCCATCCCAACAAATGGTTTAGGTATTGGTAATCCTTTTCTCCAAGTGTGTGTTTCTAAAGAGAAAACATCTACAAGGGCCTCAGGTTCATCTGTATCTCTAAAGCCCCCTATTATAATGACTTCATCACCATAAACAACAATGGCACCTAAGTAAAGATTAGTAGGCATATTGCCTATGTTTTCCCATGTGTCAGTTTTTGTGTCATATACTTCAATCGATGAATTGGAACCCAAAACTCCTTTTCCACCAGTTTCATCGTAAGATAAACTTCCAAAAACATAAATCCTATCATCATGTACGATGGAAGAGTAGCCATGCTTACCTGTTAACATAGGAGCCATCTCAACCCAAGAATCTGTCTTTATATCATAAACTTGATTTCTGTTTGATACATTATCCCAGTTTTCAAGGCCGCCCATAACATAAATTTTATCGTTGACAGTTACGCCCATTACATGTTGAACTTTAGTAGGAATTGGTGCTAAAAGCGACCATTCATCTTTAATTGGGTCATAAACTTCATGGACATCTGAAAAAGGATCTCCAGCAATTACATGAATCTTACCATTGGCTGAAATATAAGCTCCATTCGTATGTTTAGTCTGCATAGATGTTTTTTTTGACCATTGATTTGTGGCAGGGTCATATTGGTAGTTGTGAAGCGAGGGATTTCCATCTGTACGACCACCGATACTGTATAGAACATCATTGCATGACACAAAACCACCTTGCGTGCTCCCAATAGGTAAATCAGAATAGGGGTTCCATTCAACATCAGTATTACTTTGTGAAGAGACTTTACTTAATAAAGTCAACAATATTAATATTAATTTTATTATCATATATCCCTCTCTTCTAACTTACATTTGACAGAGTAAATTGAAAGCGCACTCTTCAAGATCTTATATAATTCAATTCAAGACTTCTCCAAAACAATCTGATGTTCAATCTATCTTGAATCGATAAGTTAAGAGTATTTAGAGTATCATAGCTTTTGGATTTGGCTTGTAATTTCATTATTGCACTAAATCAAAAATCGATATAGATATTTAGCGTTTATTACTTAATATGGTTTGAGTATACCCGAAACCTTGGAATGTTAACGAATATTATTGTATCAATTAACTAACGCTTTAAATAACCTAGGTCATTAAAGACGTAGTGATAGACAAATTCCTTCTTAAATGATTTAAACGTAACATCAATTACCGCATTATCATAAGGACATCCTTTGCGACTGAGCAATCTATTTATTTCAACGGTATCAAGAAGATCTTCTAAGATGAATTTATCATTCCAATTCATGAATATTGTTTGCATTGAGAATTCACATTGTATAGGAGTTATAGATTATAAAGGTAGAAGAAAAACAAAACCTAATGGTAATCCAAAGAGAATTGGTTAACCAGATATGCAACTACGTTGCACCAAAAATAAATCAAAATATGAGATCAAATTCATAAAAGTGAAATTACTTCGTCATTACAGATGCAAATATAAACATAGTATTAACATTGGTTAGTATGATTATTGTATATAATAGAAACTGGAAATACTTACATAAGTTAAAACAAAAGACCATCATATAACACTACATCTGAGCAGAGGTCCACAGATAAAGTGAAAGTATGAATTTACTTTAGTCACTAGTACAAAAAGAGTACTAGGACATCAACAAAGTTATATACTTATGGACACACTCGTTTCTTCACTGGTCGAAGACTATGTCTTCTGCTCGTGTATGCAGCCTAGCTGACCGAGTCACAGCGTTGCATAAGACTTTCGCAAGCTCACAGCCATTAGCAACTTGTTGTAGTGCTCGATTGCGTTGCAGATGCGCTTCCGTTATGAAAAATTGATTTTGGAGAAAAAATATGACCAAAAAGTTTAAAATACTAGGCTTAATATTTATAGTTGTGATAATTATCATGTTTGCACCAGTACAATATGATGATAAGTTAGAAATATATTATCTTCATGGGCAATATGCATTAGACGTGGAAAATCCTTATGAAGTAGTTGGATTTAGTGATTATGTTTTTGTCGCAAAAGTAGATGAGAAAATTCGTACAATTTATGAATATAATAAAGTTGACAAAAGAATGCATGTTTATAAGATTACTGGAGAACCTTATACTCAATATCCAATAACTGTAATTGAAAATATAAAAGGTGATATTGAGAAGAATATACCAATCACATTAGAGCAATTTGGTGGTGTCTCATCAGACAAAAGATATATTCAGTTAATGGAGGGAGACGAAATACTTGAATCAGGATCTTTCTATATCATAGTTGCAAGTTCAAGAAGAGATGGAAGACTAAGTCTATTTTCGCCTAGAGGATACAAAAAGATGAGAATCGAAAATGAAACTGAAATATTTGATACACAAGAATATAAGGATTTCGTAGAATACCGTGAAAATGAAGTTATGTTCGATAGAAAAAGATTTAATTCCAAATACAATGAGCAAAACTAAAAGTAATTATTGAGGAGATTATTATTTCAACACTGAAACATACCGTAATTCAAAATTAACTTCTCATAACACTACATCTGATCCGAGGTCCACAGGCAAGTGATCGTATGAGATCGGTTCGAAAGAAGCAGCTAGATGTTTTTACGATTATGGACAAAACCTCTCACCACTGGTCGAAGACTATGTCTTCTGCTCGTGTATGCAACCTAACTAACCGAGTCACCGTTGCATTAGTCCAAGCGAGTTGGACATGGGCAAAGTCTGTAAGTTCGAGGGCATCTCAGATGCGCTTCCGTTATGTAAAATCAATACTCTAAGAATAGGAGAAAATACTAATGAAACTAAGAAGATTATTAGGGCTATTATTACTATTATTACTACCTGTTCTTATCATAATCATGAATTATGAGACTAAATTGGAAACTTTCTACTGGCCTGAAAGCTCATATGGAGAGTTGTTTAAATACGAATACATTGCTGAAGTGTATTATGAACATTCAAAAGATTATAGAATTGAAATAAAAAATAAAGATGGTGTAATCGAGAAACTTAGAATTGTTGAAGATATGAATATACCTAAAGGACGTGAAGATCAAATTGATATGTTGAATAAATTCTATCAAAGACATAAAGAATCAGACATCTTTAATCACGATATAGTGAGTTTTAAGTACGGTGAGCGATATATGGGTCAACATGACTCTTTAGTAATGGGACTTGTAATAACTGTGAATTGTAAGGAATTAGATCCTGAAAAGCATAAGAACTTAATCGATTTCTTAGGATTTCAAGATTTGTTAGATAGTAATTTACTTCCCTATGATTTGTACAAGGAAAAACTACTGAAGATGGGATTCGAAGTGTACAAGTAGAGTGTTAACATCATATAACACTACATCTGAGCAGAGGTTCACTGGTGAGTGTCGGTATTAATTAGATTTAATAAGAGCCTCTAAATGTTCTAGCTATCATGGACACACCTTCTCACCACTGGTCGAAGACTATGTCTTCTGCTCGTGTATGCAACCTAACTAACCGAGTCACTGACTCATTAGGCGTTCGCAGACTCACGACCATGAGAGTTCAGTTGTAAGCTCAACGGCATCTCAGATGGGCTTTCGTTAGATAAAAGATTTACGCTTAGATTTGATTAGGGAAATCTTTTTAAGTAGATATAGGGTATTGGGAAATTGGAGGGAGACATATGTACATAATTGAATTAACATTTGAAAACAGTAAATATATCCATGAAGCTGCAGAGTTATTAAAACAAGCATTCCCTCATTCATATATGAATTCTGCAGAAGAGGAAGTCTTAAAATGCCTGGAAGAAAAAAAGTTCTAATTGCCGCAATTGAAGAAGATGTTTTGATTGGCTTTGTTGGGGCTATTCCACAATATGGTATTACGGCTTGGGAACTGCATCCACTGGTGGTATCTGAAGCTTACCGTTTAAATGGTGTTGGTACAAAGCTCTGTATTGAACTTGAGAATATATTAAGAAAAAAAGGGTGTCTTACAATATATCTTGGAAGCGATGATGAAACTTCTAGCACATCACTGAGTCATACGAATCTTTTTGAAGATACTTTTCAGAAGATAGAAAACATCAAGAATCTAAAAAACCATCCATTTGAGTTTTATCAAAGGATAGGTTACAAAATTGTAGGTGTGATACCGGATGCTAATGGTATAGGAAAACCAGACATTTGGTTAGCTAAAGGGATTAGTCATAAATAGGCTCTGTAAAAAGTTGAGGGTTTTAATAAAAAGAATAAGGTATTCCTTATGAGCCAAGCGAAAATCCATCATCTAACACTACATCTGGACAAGGGTCCAAATATTGAAGTTTATGAGATCTGATTCGTGTCTATTGACACTCTAGATACATATGAAAAGACTAGGACCACATATTCTCGCCACTGGTCGAAGACTATGTCTTCTGGTCGTGTATACAACCTAGCTAACCGAGTCGCTGACTCATTAGGTGTTCGTAAACTCACAACCATAGGCAACTGCAATGTAGCACTCGAGGTCATCTCAAATGCGCTTCCGTTAGACGTAATATAATTCTAGAATAGGAGAACTTTATGCAAGTTACAGTAAATTACGAAGTAGTAGAAAAAATAATAAATATTATAAACATGGAAAACCATACTGATTACAATCAATTTTTAGATGATATGCAAGAAGTGAAAGAGTTAACTGGAATGATAAAGATGCTTGACTATTATAAAAATACTTATGATTATATTCAATATTGCGATATTTTATATAAGGCTCTAAATCAGATTGAGTTTGATACCGATGATGAACAATTAGAACAAATCTACATAAATCTCAGAAGAATAAATCATAACACTGAGAGACTTAATAATAAACTCAGATTAATCAAAGAATATGATTTTAAAAAGCTTGAAGATAAATTAATCAGTAAATTGCCAGATGATACTAATATAGAGGTAGATATATTCTTTACATTTGATGCCTTAAACGGAGGAACAATAATTGGAAATAATACAATGATGCTGAATGCCATGTTTTGGCCTTCAGAAGAAGAGTACTTAGATCTAATTGAAGGTATTTTATTACATGAGTATCATCATATAGGACTAAAGTACTGGGTTGATAAAACACATGGTGACATTCATTCATATGATGATAGATTTGGCTTAATTCGATTACTTATGTTAAGTATATTGGGAGAGGGAGCAGCTACATATTTTTATAACGATGGAGATGATATATATCCATTAGCTGTAGAATCACATGGTGAAGAAATGGCAAGTGCAGTAAGAGATTCAATGTCAAATAGGGGAGAGAATATTAAGAAATATCTATCAGATCTAGAAGATGACATTCTTTATATAAATTCATTTGATGGCAATATTAGTGAACTTAAGAGTATAAGAAATAAATACACTTATAGCAATACTTCAGAACCATTAGATAAATCAATTGGATATCATATGTGTGAGCAAATTGATAAGAATTTAGGTACAAGGAAATTAATTGAGTGTTTTAACAAACCAGAGCTATTCGTTTTAAACTATAATGAAGCTTTAATTAATGAAGAAAATTTAAGATTATCAGATCCGTTTACAAATCTTATAAACATGGCTTTTATCTAGAATTATACAACGTCTAACACTACATCTGAGCAGAGGTCAACAGGTGAGTGATGTAAGGAGTTAGATTTATGAGAAGTAGTTACAGAGCTTTATGATTATGGACACACTCGTTTCTTCACTGGTCGAAGACTATGTCTTCTACTCGTGTATGCAACCTAGCTAACCGAGTCACTGACTCATTAGGTGTTTGCAGGCTTACGACCATGAGAGTTCAGTTGTAAGCTCAACGGCATTTCAGACGCGCTTACGTTATGCAAAATTCAATTATACAGGGATACGTTATAAAGGAGTGAAATGATATTGATAAAAGAAAAACTATTTAAATATTCTAGTATTGTAAGCGCTGTCTTAAGTCCAATTCTCTTGACAATATACTATTTTTGTTTTATATTCCATTGACTAGAGGGACCGAGTCTCTACTTGGATACACAAAAGGATTTGAACTTCTATTAGTCTTTACATTTATATTCGTATGCACACTTCAATTATCATGTGGACTACTTCTATATATCGATTACTCTACAGATATTATTTATCCAAAGGAATTGATGACTGTGACCCTAGTAAAAAAACATAAAAAATATTTTAGTCACATAAGTCCTAAAGG
>JABXKX010000312.1 GCA_013619035.1 Peptostreptococcaceae bacterium | reverse complement strand
TATATATATTACTAGTAGATTATATCCAAAACAATCAAGAAAAATTTTATAAAGTTGCTTTCAGTTATTGTAAATCCAAAGAAGATGCTTTAGATATCGTACAAGATGCTATTTATAAAGCTTTAAAGTCTTATAAGAGCGTGCAATCAGAACAATATCTCAGCACTTGGTTTTATAGAATCCTCATCAATACAAGCATCAGTCATCTGAGAAAAAAGAAAGAACTGCTCCCTTTTGATACGCTCATTGAGGGGACGACTGAAGATAAAGAGTATTTGGATCTATACGATGCCATCGACGATTTAGCGCCAGAAGATCGAACGCTTATTATTCTTAGATTCTTTGAAGATCTTAAAATAAAAGATATCGCAACTATTTTAGAACTTAATGTAAACACGGTTAAAACACGGTTGTATAAAATTCTAAAATGTATGAAACTACAACTTGATTTGGAGGTGGAACATGAATAAAAAATATGACGACATCATTATACCAAAGGAGTTAGAAATTATGGTTAACAACACAATTAAAACAGAAAAGAATAAGAAAAAATTATGGACATCACTTGCAACAACTGCAGCAGCACTTATCATATTTACAACATCACTCAACGTATCACCTGCATTTGCAGAGTCATTAAAAGATATTCCAGTGATCAAAAATATAGCGGCGGTCTTAACGTTTACAAGTTATGAAACTGAGTCTGAAGAACTCACAGGGAACATTACAGTACCAGAAGTGGTTATTGAAGATACAAGCATTGACGAGTATATCAACGAGACCATCCAAACACAAGTTTCTAAAGTATTAGAAGAAGCCCAAATCAACGCTGAAGAATACAAAGAAGCTTATATCGCAACCGGTGGTACTGAAGAAGGTTTTGCAGAAAAAAATATGAACGTTTCCGTAGATTATGAGATTTATACTCAAGATGATGACTATCTATCATTTCGTGTTTACTCACATGAGTCATTGGCTGCAGTTTATGCTTCCAATCTTTATTTCACAATAGATTTAAAAGAACAAAAACTTTTAACATTAGAAGATTTATTGGGCAACGATTATATCAATATTATGACTACAACAGTCTTAGAAGCAATTGAAAAGGATGCAACAGAAAATCCTAACAAATACTTCGATGGTTATAAATCACCTGAGTTTAAAGTCAGAGAAGATATTGATTTTTACTTAACAATAGATCACGAACTGATGATTGTCTTCCAAAAGTATGAGTTGGCACCAGGTGCAATGGGTCGATTAGAATTTGAAATACCAATGAACTAAATTATATGATATATTATCCTTATAGAAAGGGTGATTATATGAGCAGAATAGAACAAAAACCAATCACGATGGTATTTCCGGCACCTGCAGTGATGGCCACTTGTGGTGATAATAATATTATTACCATTGCATGGACCGGTACCATTAATTCAGTACCACCGATGACTTATATTTCAGTGAGAAAAGAAAGACATTCTCATAAACTTTTAAAAGAAAATATGGAATTTGTCATCAACTTAACAACTGAAGACTTGGCATATGAAACAGATTTTTGTGGCACACATTCAGGTAAAGATATAAATAAATTTGAAGCCTTAAATCTAACACCAATAAAAAGTAAAAAAGTAGCTTGCCCTAGTATCAAAGAATCACCTGTCAGTATTGAGTGTAAAGTCACTCAAATCGTTGAACTTGGTTCTCATGATATGTTTATGGCAGAAGTCATCGGTTTAACTGTAGACGATCGTTATACAGATGAAAATGGTAGATTTGATGTCAACAAATCAAAACTCATCTGTTACAGTGCTGGTAAATATTTTAGTTTAAATGAATTTATGGGCCATTATGGCCATTCAAAAAAATAACATCTCATATTAGAGATGTTATTTTTATTGAAAAATTTGTTGTGCAATTGTATAAAGACCAAAGAATATTAAAAAGAAATTCATATACAACATGAAGTTTTCAAACTTCTTATTGTTTTGTCCATTAAGAGCAGCTCTATTGATGAATGCATAAGATTTTATTTTTAATCCAATAACACCTGAAATCACAAGACCCGCTGAAATGAATAACAAGCACATCTTCAAATCAAACAGAAAATTAATCCCCGCTGCTACAACAAAAAATGCCAGTACAATTAAAAATGCATTTTTTTTATTTACGCCTTCAAATCCCATGTTTTCACCTCTTCTTCACATTTTAAATACCAAGACGGTATTGTTGTTTTAAACCCATCATAAGTCTTATATATATCAAGATAATTATCTTTCATCACTTGTACATCTTTTTCACCAAATGGTATTGCCCAGGGGATGCCTGCCAAACAGTTTAGTGCTGCATAAACCGCTACAACTTCAAAAAATTGATACGGTACGGTTTCAAAATATCCATGTAATTGACCGAGTGCAAAATAAGGACTGATACGATAAGTAAAAATAAAGCGATCGTATTCTTCCCAAGGATCACCTTCACTTGACCTGTTAAAATCTATTATACCAACATGTTTATCTGGTGTATAGAGCATATTGCCTAGATGATAATCGCCATGTTGAAAAACAATAGGCCTGCCTTTTAAGACACACATATTTTTAATAAGATAGTCTATAATAATATCATCCTCTGGCATTTTTATGCCACAGTTTCGATAGGCATCAATGATTCTAAAAATCTTCTTTGAGTACTTATCATACCAATCGCAGTTATTACCTTCATGACTATGAATATATTTTTGAATATTACCCGCTTCTATTCCCAAATTATATTGTTCTTTTACGGTTAAATCTTTAATAATGGTTTCCAAATCCTCTCCCTCTAACCATTCATACAGTTCAATCGTATGTTGATTAGATGAAAATAAAACAGGCTTAGAGATTATAACCTTTTCTGAAATGAATCTCATTTTTTCAAAGGTTTGACGTTTTCTAATGGCATGCCTAATAGGCGTTTGTCTGATTAGATAAGTTTTTTGAGGTGTTGTCCCAACAATCTTAATATCTTCAGACCACCCTTTTGGGAAATAAGACAAAGCCATAAAATCATAAGATTCAATTAATTTTAAATCATTTGACCAACCCAGATTTAAGAGTTCTTGATCCGTCATCTCTTCTACTTTAAATAAAGCTTCATATGAATTGCCATAGAGCCCTATCAAAGTACAAAATGCCGGTTCCGTTTTTAATCCTTTGCTTTTTAACGCCACAACTTCTTCTTTGAATGGTTCACCAAATAAGTCCAACACTCTCTTTTCAACTTCTAAATGTCTATAACTATTAAGCGTGTTTATCGGTTCATGCGACGCATAAAGTTCTATTTTATAGCCCTTCTTTTCAAATCTGCAAATAACAACATCTTTTACTTCAACTGTAAAATTCTTTTCATGAGATAAAACAGATAATGCCTTAATATATGGTTCATAATCTTGAACGGTTAAGATGACATCAATATCACTGCCTTTTACTTGTATATCAATAGGATAAGTACCTACTATTGTCGGTTGATACTTATCAAAAGGTTTCATTATGTCATCTATCAGATGGTAAATTTCTCTATGAAGTTCATTCTTCAAGTCCAAAAACTGTTCTATCATAACGGATTCTTTTCCTTGTATAACTCAGTGATTGCAGATTCTTCTGTAATAACATTTAGATTTATCAATTCATCCAACATATGCTGGAATAATTCTATTAAGTTTCTAATGTCAGCTTCCTCTTTAAGAATATGAGCGGTTAAGAAAGATAAACCACTTTCACCCTCTTTACACTTCAAACCCATTTGATTCTTTTTGATCAAATCTAAATGAAAACCCTTATGGAAATTAATTCTTGCTTTAACTTCATAACTATTTAAAAGACGTGTTGCCATCATATCATCATTAGATTTAACGACAAAATGTTCATCAAATTCATTGTCTCCTATGTTAATATCTTGTCCACCTAATGCTTTCCCAATTTTAGAAAATACACCTTCTTTTGATACCTTCAATTCAAATGCTGTTGGATTTTTAAAAACAGTTCTTACCCTCGTATAGGTTATGGCACTTTTACCTGTGCTGACCACAAAGTAATCTAGAACGATATGCCAATTTTTATATAGCAATTCTAAATACGGACCTTGTCCCCATGCTCCTTCAATAAGTTTACCACCTAATATTTCATGCCATGATTCCATACCTTTTTTTCTAGTCCACATAAAAACCTCCTAAATCTTTTGAATCTTATAGCCTAATGCTTCAATAAAGTTAATGAGTTCTTTTGTATTTATGACGATTGTACTCGTATTGATATTGGGATGAAATGCCGTTTCCTCAGCATCAAATAAATGCTTATCAAAGTAAACCTTCACATGCCTTGTTTCATCATTTACAAGCCCCAAAGGGCTCACAGAACCAGGTTCTAGTTTTAAGTACTTATATAGTCTCTCCTCTGAAGCAAAAGAAAGATTCTTTGCTCCAATCAATTTCGACAACACGCGTAAATCAACTTCTCTATCCTCTTCTAAAACAATTAAATAATGCTGTTTCCCATCTCTATTTCTTAAAAACAAGTTTTTACAATGTACACCTGGTATATTACCAGTCAATCTTTTAGCCTCTCCTACGGTATAAACCGGTTTATGTTCATATACTTTATATTTGATACCTTCTTTAGTTAAAAAATCTAAAGGATTCATTCTACACCTCTACTTTTAGTCATAAACTTTTCAGTTTCCTTATGAAATCCATACTGTTCATACAATCCATGGGCATCTTTGGTTGCTAAAACACCTTTTGAATCTTTATAATATTCTAATGTTTTTATATGATTAAGCATCATCTTACCAATACCTTGACCCCTATATTCAGGATCTACAACAACATCACAAATCCAAAAAACCGTACAATAATCAGTTACAATTCTTGCAAATCCAATGATAAGATCACCATCATAAACTGCAACACATTCAGATGTACTGATACTTTTTAATAGAGTTTCATAAGTTCTATCAGAAGCCCAGTAAGTTTGATTTAAAAGAGCATGTATTCTTTTGCTATTCATCGTTTCCTTATTCATAGAAATATTCATGGTTTCTCCTTTATTACAACTCCTAAAATATTAAATCAATCATAAAGTCCCTAAAATGACCTTTGGAGTTATCATACTAAATATCTATAAACTACAACATCTTCATTATAAATATAGCTGTTTTTATAATAAATCATTCCAATTTTTTTCATGACAGCAATTGAGCCTTTATTGGCTTGTATGGCAACTGCCTGTATTTGAGAAATGTCCAATTTACCAATATACTCTAATAAACCTTTGCAAGCTTCTGTTGCATACCCTTTATACCAATCTTTTTCCTTTAATCTATACCCAAGTTCATAACTCCCTAAATCACTATTGTATTTCAAAGAAATCCAACCAACTGTATCATGAGTCGTTTGTATCATCCAAAGACCAAATCCCTGAAATTTCTTATAATACTTTTTTTGGTTATAAACAGATGTTAATTCAATTTCTGCTGAAGTAGGATTAAACCCAGATGTTGTTATATATTTCATAACATTGGGATTGTTGTTCATCTCAATTAAATGAGATACATCCTCTTCTTTTATTTCTCTTATAATCAATCTTTCCGTTTTATATTTCACGGATGCTTTTTCTTTCAATCCAGCCAACCTTTCCGTCGTATTTAATCAAAGCATACAAACCATAATAATCAATCAGTTTGCCTTCAGTATCTTTTTTACCATTTATGAAATTACAAATATAATCCCCAAAATCGACATCTATAAGTTCATTCTTGATTAAAAAATACTCATGAGTTGACTCTTTTTTTGCTAAAGAAAATTCAGGTCTAAATTCTATGACTTCAAATGCTTTGTCATCATAATCTAGTTTTACAACCCAATCATTAGTCACTTCCACATCTTCTAAAAGCATGATTACCGAGAGATCATCTATTACCACAGTCTCAAAAGTATCTGTAATAATCAATGCATTTAATTGTCCACATTTTTTGATACCATAACCACCGTCTATACCAATGATTCTCTTTTGATGATCAAACCTTATATCGCCACATAAACTTTGGTGATCGTAGTTTTGTAACGGCCAATGTCCTACAACAACATACCCCGCATACATATGATTGGCTTTCATAAACTCTGGAAAAGATAATTTGGACCACGTATCTGAATTTTCATAGGTACCATCAATGCCCCCATGAATAAACAGATAATTATTAACTTCTAAAGCGTAAGGTAATTCTCTTAAAAATTCTAAGGCTTCAAATTTTTCACTTTTTAAATTGCTTTGTATCTCTTCAAGTGAAATATTCTCTGTAGACAACCATTCTCTAATCAAACACCCATAATGAAGTTTTTGCGACACCAAACTCACCCGCCGGAAACAGATGATCCTTCCAGTGCCCTTGAAGTGAAGGCCGCGCGTCAAAAAATCTGAGCGTATAGAAATAAT
>JABXKX010000530.1 GCA_013619035.1 Peptostreptococcaceae bacterium | reverse complement strand
TTCTGATTGGGGATCAACTTTTTATTTAACAGCAGCAGCGCCTTTTTCAAGAGCTTTCATATTGATGTCGATTAAGTGAGCTTTTCTCTCACCGAATACTTTCATAAATGCTTTGTGTAAAGAATCAACTTTTACTGCATGAGTTAACTCAATGTAAGCACCAAGCATAACCATATTAGCAATTTTATCATTACCTAATTCAATTGCAATTTCATTAGCAGGAATATAATAAGCTTTAACATCATCTCTAGATGCTTTCTTCTCAATTAAAGAAGAGTTTATTAGTAATTTTCCTTGTGGTGCTAAGTCAGCTTCAAATTTTTCAAGTGATGGTAAGTTCATAACAATTGCACATGTTGCATCATCAACGATAATTGGCGAACCAATTAAAGATTCAGAAACGATAACATTACAGTTTGCAGTACCACCACGCATCTCTGGACCATAAGATGGTAACCAAGATACTTGTTTATCTTCAATCATTCCAGCATAAGTTAACAATTGACCCATAGACATTACGCCCTGTCCACCAAAGCCAGCACAGATTACTTTCTCATTTAACATATTAAGCCTCCTCTGGTTTTCTTAAGTTTCCTAATGGGTAATAAGGAATCATATTTTCTTCTAACCATTTTAAAGATTCAACTGGTGCAATACCCCAGTTAGTTGGACATGTAGATAATACTTCAACAATTGAGAAACCTTCGCCTCTTAATTGACACTCAAAAGCAGCTTTAATCGCTTTTTTAGCTTTTCTGATAGCAGCAGGATTATGAACTGATACTCTTTCAACAAAAGCAGCACCATCAATCGTTGCTAACATTTCAGAAACTCTTAAAGGCATACCACTATGTGCTTGAGTACGACCATCTTGACAAGTTGTTGCTTTTTGTCCGATTAGAGTAGTTGGAGCCATTTGTCCACCAGTCATACCGTAGATTGCATTGTTAACGAAGATTGTAGTAATCTTTTCAGCTCTATGAGCAACATGAACAATTTCAGCAGTACCGATAGAAGCTAAATCACCATCACCTTGGTAAGTGAATACAACTTTATCAGTTAAAGCTCTTTTAATACCAGTTGCTACTGCAGGAGCTCTACCATGAGATGCTTCATGCATATCAATATTGAAGTAGTCATAAGCAAGTACAGAACATCCAACTGGTGCAACACCAATAGCATTTCCTAATACATCTAACTCTTCAAGTACTTCAGCTACTAATCTATGAATTATACCATGTGTACATCCCGGACAGTAGTGTGTTTCTTTATCTGTTAAACCTTTAGTTTTTTCAAATACGATAGCCATTACTTAAGCCCTCCTATCATTTCTTTAACCTTAGCAACAATTGCATCTGGAGCAGGAATCATACCACCTGATCTACCATAGAACTCAGTTGGTACTTTACCATTTAATGCCAATCTAACATCTTCAATCATTTGACCTTCTGACATTTCAACAGTTAATACTGATTTTACAGTCTCTGGCATCTCTTGGAATGCTTTTTCAGGGAAAGGCCATAATGTTTGTGGTCTAATTAAACCAACATTGATACCTTCTTCTTTTAATTTATCAATTGCATTCTTTGCAATTCTTGAAGTAGTACCATAAGCAGTGATTACGATTTCAGCATTTTCCATGTTGTATTCTTCATGTCTAACTTCATCTTTTTTCATAGCTTGATACTTAGCTTGTAATTTCTTGTTGTGATCTTCAAGACCTTGAGGATCTAAGAATAATGAGTTGATAATATGTGGCTTTCTAGCACCTTTAGTACCAGTTGTAGCCCAACCATCTTTAGAAGGTAAATCTCTCTTCTTAGGTGCATTAAATTCAATTGGCTCCATCATTTGGCCAATCATACCGTCACCAACTACTAGTACAGGATTTCTGTAGTAATCAGCAATATCAAAAGCTTCTTGAACCATATCTACCATCTCTTGAAGGTTAGCTGGTGCTAAAACTAAACATTTGTAGTCACCATTACCACCACCACGAGTTGATTGGAAGTAATCTGATTGAGCTGGTTGAATACCACCTAAACCTGGACCACCACGTACGATATTAACAAGAACACATGGTAACTCTGCACCAGCGATATAAGTAATACCTTCTTGTTTTAAAGCCATTCCTGGAGATGATGAAGACGTCATAACTCTAACGCCACATCCAGCAGCACCATAAACCATGTTTATTGCAGCCACTTCAGATTCCGCTTGTACAAAAGCGCCACCTGTTTTAGGTAGTTCTTTTGACATATATTCTGGTAATTCATTTTGAGGTGTAATTGGATATCCGAAGAAATATTTACATCCAGCTTGAATCGCTGCTGCACCAATTGCTTCGTTTCCTTTCATTAAAACCTTTGCCATTGTAATTCCTCCCTATTTTTCTACTGTTATAACACAATCAGGACATATTAACGCACAGTTAGTACATCCAATACATTTATCCATTTCCAATACTGTTGCTGGGTGATAACCTTTTGCATTGATGCGATCAGTTGCCATGCTAATAATTTTCACTGGACATGCTGATGTACATAATTGACACCCTTTACATATATTCTCGTTAAACGTTACTTTAGCCACTACACAACCCTCCTCAGATTCGTTTGTTCATTATTTAAGATTTCGGATTACATCCATTCTTCTCTCATATACATTTTAATTGGCATAATTTCACCATCATATTCTGATGGTACAGTTTGGGCAACCTTTTCAATAGCACTAATGTATTTGATTGGAATGTTTGTTGCATCCGAAACACTTTTAACTAATTCTTGACCTTTTTTTACATCTTCCAATGTTGTTTCTCTTAAAAGATGTGTGTTGTTAATCAATCCAGTGATTTTAAGACCAGTTTGATTTTCTATTTCCTCAATATGCTTAATGACACCTTCTTTAGTTGATGTCTCCTGACGATAAGCATTTACAACTAAAAACATATCATAACCTTTAAAAGCAATAATTTGTTTGAATGTTGCAAGTACTCTAGTACCAGTTGAATCACCACCAACATCAAGAATCGTATGACAAGTATCATCTTGTAATGGACCAAATACTCCTGCAGATACTGCTGGTAAATCCAAGTTAGCATTATGTCCATATTGGCTACTGATAACTTTTATACCCGCTTCTTCCATTTGCTTTGCTTTTTCTCTTGATCTGAAATAAACATTTACAACATCTAAATCTGCAAGTGCTACATTATCTTCTATTTCACTAAGTTGCATGGCATAATTCACTGCAAACTCAGTCTTACCACTGCCGTAATGGCCCACTATAATACGTATTCTTTTATCATTAAACATATGATCACCATTTTCTGTCTAGTATCTTTTAGCTTCTTCTTTACCTTGTAAAACTCTTAAACCACCTTCAGATAAAGCTTTCATTTCATCTTCTCCAGCATAAACATATACTTTCGAAATAAACTCTACTGATTCTGTGATCCAACTTACAAGTTCTTTACCATATGCAAGTCCCCCGGTTAAGATGATACCGTCTACTTTACCGTTTAAAACAGCTGCACATGATCCAATATATTTAGCAACTTGATAAGCCATAGCTTTGAAAACTAATTCTGCATTTTTGTCACCTTCGTTGATCATTTTAATAACATCACGACCATCGTTAGTACCAAGATAAGCATTTAATCCACCACTACCTTTAATCATTTTTTTGATTTCAGCATGAGTATACTTACCTGAGAAACACATTTTAGCTAAATCTCCTGATGGCACGCCACCAGATCTTTCAGGTGAGAACGGACCGTCACCATCAAGTGCATTATTAACTTCTACTACTCTACCAGCTTTATGAGCACCAACTGAAATACCGCCACCTAAGTGAGCAACTATTAAATTTAACTCTGAATACTCTTTATCTAAATCATCTGCCAATCTTCTTGCTACAGCTTTTTGATTTAAAGCATGGAAAATACTTTTTCTTTCAAGTTCTGGCATACCAGAAATTCTAGCAACATCTTCAAGTTCATCCACAACAACTGGATCTACTATATAAGAAGGAATGTTTAACTTTGAAGCGATTTCATAAGCTAAAACACCACCTAAGTTAGATGCATGTTCACCTAAAACACCAACTTTTAAATCATCTAAAAGCTTTTCATCAACTAAATAAGTTCCACCTTCGATTGGCTTTAGTAAACCACCTCTACCAACAACTGCACTTAATTTAGATAAATTGATATTACTTTCATCTAATGCCTCTAAAATAACTTGTTTTCTAAAGTCATATTGATCAAATATTGTTTCATACTTATTGATCTCTTCAGTTGAATGACGTAGTGTTGTTTCAAACACTTCTTGGTCATTATCATATACGGCAATTTTTGTTGATGTAGAACCTGGATTAATAGCCAGTACTCTTAATTCTGTCATAACTTCCCCCTTACATCTTTGCTGCCATTAAAACACCTAATGCGATAGAATTTAATTTTGTTTCTTCACTATCTGCTCTAGAAGTTAAAATGATTGGTGCCTTCGCCCCTACAATAACACCAGCACTCTTAGCATTAGCTAAGAAACCTAATGTTTTATATAAAATATTACCCGATTCGATATTTGGACACATTAGAACGTCTGCTTTACCTGCAACCGGATGATCAATTCCCTTTAATTTAGCTGCTTCTTCTGATACAGCATTATCAAGTGCAAATGGTCCACCAACGATACATCCCGTTAATTCACCATTCTCATTCATTTTTACCAATTCGCCAGCATCTACTGTTGCAGGCATTTTTGGATTTACTTTTTCCTTTGCACAAATCACAGCAACTTTAGGTAATTCAATATCTAAACCACGAGCAACTTGTAAACTGTTTTCAATGATTTGTTTCTTCTGTTGTAAATCAGGTGCTATATTCATTGCAGCATCTGTTACTAAAAGTAGTCTTGGATAGTTTATCACATCAAATAATGCTACATGTGATAATACGCTACCTGTTCTTAAGCCAACTTCTTTATTTAATACTGCTTTAAGAATGATACCTGTGTCTACAAGACCTTTCATAACCATGTGTGCTTTACCTGATGAAACAAGTTCTACAGCTTTTAATGATGCTTCTGCTAAATCTTCAATATGAATCAATTCATATCCAGATAAATCAATGTTTTCTTCTTTAGCTATCGCTTCAATCTTAGTTTGATCTCCTACAAGAATTGCTTCCACGATACCATTTTGTTTTGCATTATCTACAGCCTTCAAAACATCTCTATCTTGAGCACAGGCTACCGATACAGTCTTTGGTCCTCTTTCTTTAGCAATCTTTAGTACTTCTTCAAAACTTTTAATCATGACTCCACCTCATTAATTGTTATTTTTCCCTGCCTAATACTAATGCAAGTATGATGCCAATATATTTATTGGTTTTACGGCAAACTTTATTACTCCTGAACACCTTCCTATGACAACGTTTCCCCATTTTCATATTCCAAACACATTATTGAAAGATTTTTTTTGCGCAAAAAATAGCATGCAATATTTTGCACGCTATTTTATAATTGCAATTTCTTGCACACTATTTAACTTCATTCTCATAAATCTTAACTTTTTCACCAGCTTCAATTCTCATAACACCTTCATTTAAAGCTATCATTTCATCTTCACCTGGTTTAACAATCACTTCAGAAATAAATCCAACACTTTCTTTTATTCTAGAAGTAATATATTCAGCATAGGCTACTCCACCTGTTAACACAATTGCATCAACTTGACCTTTTAATACAGTTGCCATTGCACCAATTTCTTTTGAAATTTGATATGCCATTGCATCTAATACTAAAGAAGCTTTCTCATCACCTGATTCAACCATCTTAAGCGCTTCTCTGACATCATTAGTTCCTAAATAAGCAACCATACCACCTTTACCTCTTAAATGAGGTTTTAGCTCTTTCATGCTAGCATACTTACCAGAGAAACATAATTTAGCCAAATCGCCTGAAGGTAAACCACCTGTTCTCTCAGGAGAAAATGGTCCCATTTCATTGGCATTATTTGCATCTATCATCTTTCCTTTTTTAAGCGGAACAACTGAAATACCACCACCTAAGTGAGCAATAACCATATTTAATTCATCAACAGTTGTTTCTTTTTCCTTCGCAACTCTATGAGCAATTGCTTTTACATTTAATGCATGTAAAAGTGATTTTCTTTTGATTTCTGGCATACCTGAAATTCTAGCAATCTCTTCAAACTCATCTACCGCAACAGGATCTACAATATAAGATTCAACGCCACTTTCTTCTGCAATCGCTCTAGCAATTAGACCACCTAAGTTAGAAGCATGTTCACCTTGTACACCAATTTTTAAATCTTCAGCTAAAGCATCTGTCACTTTATAAGTACCACTTGGCATCGGCTTTAACATGCCACCTCGACCAACTACAGCTTTTAATTGGTCTAATTGATATCCTTCTTCTTGGAACCACTTAACAATAATATCTTTACGATATTCAAAT
>JABXKX010000512.1 GCA_013619035.1 Peptostreptococcaceae bacterium | reverse complement strand
AGAAATTAAACGCTCCAAAAGCGGTTAAACAAACACTAGCATCAAAGGTGAAGAGACTAGCTCTTTTAGCACCTAATTCAGCTGAAAGTAATGTTATTAGAACGTATGTAAATAACATTTTAGACTTACCATGGAATAAGATGACCAAAGACTCTTTAAATCTATCTAAATCAAGAATTATCCTTGATGAGGACCATTACGGTCTGAAAGAAGTTAAAGAGCGTGTGCTCGAGTATTTGGCGGTTAAACAACTGACTAAATCTATGAAAGGACCTATTATTTGTTTGGTAGGACCACCAGGTGTTGGTAAAACATCAATAGCTAAATCAATTGCTAGATCTTTAAACCGTAAGTTCATTCGTATGTCACTAGGTGGTGTACGTGATGAAGCTGAGATTAGAGGTCATAGAAGAACTTATATAGGTGCTATCCCAGGCCGTATTATGACTGCTATAAAAGAAGTAGGTTACAAGAATCCAGTACTTTTATTTGATGAAATTGATAAATTGTCAAGTGATTTTAGAGGAGATCCTGCTTCAGCACTTTTAGAGGTATTAGATCCAGAACAAAACAAAGAGTTTACAGATCACTACTTAGAAATACCATTTGATTTATCAAAGGTAATGTTTATTACAACAGCAAACAGTTTGAGTACGATTCCAAGACCTTTGTTGGATAGAATGGAAATCATTCAAGTGTCTGGTTATACTGAAAGAGAAAAACTTGAAATTGCTAAGAGATATTTAGTGTCTAAGCAACAGGAATTACATGGTCTTAAATCTGAACAATTCAATTTACCAGATGAAAGTATTAGACGTATTATTACAAATTATACAAGAGAATCCGGTGTGAGAGAGTTAGAAAGAAAGATTGCTAGATTATTAAGAAAACTAGCTGTAGAAATTGTTGAGTATAAGAAAGACTTTATTGATGTAACTATAGATGAAGTACCAACTTTCTTAGATGCTCCGATTTATAGTTATGATGAAATAGAAGATAAGAGTCAAGTTGGTGTTGTTATGGGACTTGCTTGGACATCAGTCGGTGGAACGACTTTAAACATTGAAGTTGCTAAACTGTCTGGTAAAGGCAAACTTGTTTTAACAGGTCAACTTGGAGATGTTATGAAGGAATCTGCTAAAGCTGGGATGAGTTATATCAGATCAATTGCGAGTAAATATAATTTGGAGCCTGATTTCCATGAAAAAATGGATATTCATATTCACATTCCAGAAGGTGCTACACCTAAAGATGGTCCGTCTGCTGGTATTACGATGGCAACTGCTGTTATTTCAGCGATTACAGGGATTCCAGTGAGAAATGATATCGCCATGACAGGTGAAATCACCTTACGTGGTAGAGTGTTACCAATTGGTGGTCTTAAAGAAAAAACTTTGGCAGCTGAAAGAGCTGGTATTAAGAAAATTCTATTCCCATATGAAAATATCAAAGACTTAAAAGAGGTTCCTGATTCTGTAAAAGAAAATGTTGAATTGGTACCTGTTAAAAACATGGACGAAGTGCTTAAACATGCATTAGTAAAAGAGGCTTAAGATGAAGATTAAGAAAAGTGAATTTGTAACAAGTGCTGTTACTAAAGATCAATATCCAGAAAGTCCTCTTCCAGAAATTGCAATGGTTGGTCGGTCTAACGTTGGTAAATCATCTTTAATTAACATGCTGATCAACAGAAAGAACTTAGCAAGAACAAGTTCAACACCAGGTAAAACTCAATTGATCAATTTCTTTGATATTGATTCAAAGTTTACATTAGTTGACTTACCAGGGTATGGGTATGCAAGAGTTTCCAAGGAACAGAAAAAAACTTGGGGAAAGATCATTGAAACCTATTTAAAAACAAGAACAAATCTTTTAGAAGTTATACTTCTAGTTGATTTAAGACATAAACCAACTGCAGAAGATATTGAGATGTACAAATGGATTAAAACATTTGGCTTCAACGGTATTGTAGTGGGTACAAAACATGATAAAATAAAAAAGAGCCAATTACAAAAACATATTAAGATTGTAAGAGATGCTTTAGGCATGGGTCTAGATGATGTTCTAGTGACCACCTCTATAACGAACAGATATGGTAAATATGATGTTTGGGAGGTCTTTAATGAATTGTTTGAAGTTAATGGCTTTGATGTACATTTTGAACCACAACAGGGTGGTCCCAAGAAAGATTAACAAGGAGGCACAATGAGTAATCCAATCGTAACGATTAAAATGACAACAGGAGAAGTTATTAAAGCTGAATTATATCCTGAGATAGCACCAAATACAGTGAACAACTTTATATCATTAATCAAAAAAGGATTTTATGATGGTCTAATCTTCCATAGAGTTATCAAAGGCTTTATGTTA
This sequence comes from Peptostreptococcaceae bacterium, assembly GCA_013619035.1. The sequence goes on along the minus strand of JABXKX010000512.1, from coordinate 4,139 downwards.
CAAGGTGGTTGTCCAGACGGTTCAGGAATGGGCGGACCTGGTTATGGCATCAAAGGTGAGTTTATCGCGAATGGTTTTGAGAACGAATTGAAGCATACTGAAGGTGTGTTATCAATGGCTAGATCACAAATGCCTAACTCAGCAGGCTCTCAATTCTTCTTAATGCACAAAACATCTCCACATTTAGATGGATCTTATGCTGGATTTGGTAAAGTGTTTGAAGGTATGGATGTGGTTAATCTAATTGCTGATGCACCTACTGGCGCTATGGATAGACCTGTTAAAGAGACTAAGATTGAATCGATGACAGTAGATACTTTAGGTGTAGAGTATCCAGAACCAGAAAAGAAATAATAACATATCCCACCATTTGGTGGGATATTTTTTTTGTATAAAAAAAACGACAGTGATTAAACTGTCGTTTTGTATTATTATTTACCAGAACCAAATACGTTGATGATTTTGTGCTTAACAATTCTTGTTATTTCTGTTCTAGCTGGTCCTACAAATTTTCTAGGATCAAATTCGCCTGGCTTGTCGTTGAATACTTTTCTGATTTGACCAGTGAAAGCAATTCTTAAGTCAGTGTCTACGTTAATTTTACAAACGCCTAATCTATTAGCTTCTCTTAACATTTCATCAGGAACACCTTTAGATCCTTTAAGATCTGCACCATTATCGTTACAAAGTGCTACAGCTTCTGGATAAACAGAAGAAGCGCCATGAAGTACTAATGGGAAGTTTGGTACTAATTCCATGATTTCTTTTAAGATACCATACTCAAGTTTAGGTTCGCCTGTGAATTTAACAGCACCATGGCTAGTTCCGATAGCGATTGCTAATGAATCAATACCAGTTCTTTCAATAAACTCTTTTGCTTGTTTTGGATCAGTGTAAGATGAATCTTCTTCAGAAACATTTACATCGTCTTCAACACCAGCTAATCTACCAAGCTCTGCTTCAACAACAACACCTCTAGCGTGAGCATATTCAACTACTTCTTTTGTTACTCTGATGTTTTCTTCGAAATCGTGGTGTGAACCATCGATCATTACTGAAGTAAATCCTAAATCTACAGCAGCTTTACATGCTTCAAAATCTGCACCATGATCTAAGTGTAATGCAATGTCAATTGTTGAATCTTCTACAGCTGCTTCAACTAACTTTTTTAAATAAGTTGGTCTAGCATATTTAATAGCTCCTGATGATACTTGTAAAATAACTGGAGAGTTTGTTTCTTGTGCCGCATCTACAATACCTTGAATGATTTCCATGTTATTAATGTTAAATGCACCAATAGCGTATTCGCCAGCATATGCATCTGCAAACATTTTTTTCGTTGTAACTAATGCCATAATTGACCTCCTGTAATATATTTCCCAATGCTTAAAAAGCATACTTACCATATTCATACCATAAAAAAGATATTATAAACGTTTTTATGTTACGGGATTTGTTGTATAATATTGCATAGCAAATCCTAATATATAATACCATATAAATTTTAGAAAATAAAAAGATTTAGAGGAAAAAACAAGGAAAACGATTGCTAATTGAATAAATGCACGTTCAAGGTGGGAGAAATTATGAAATTACCAGAAAAATTTGAAAAACAAATGAGAGATCAGTTAAATGAATCATACGATGATTTTCTAAAAACATATGGGGAAGAAACACATCGAGGTATTCGTGTGAACACACTTAAAATATCTGTTGAAGAGTTTTTAAAAATTACTCCATTTGAGTTGGAACCTATCCCGTGGACGGAAGACGGATTTTACATTAAAGACATACGACCAGCTAAACACCCTCATTATTTTGCAGGACTTTATTATATTCAAGAACCTTCTGCGATGTTACCTGCAGTGGTATTAAATCCAACACATGATGATGTGGTATTGGATTTATGTGCAGCGCCAGGTGGAAAAAGTATGCAACTTGCAGCGATGATGGAGAATCGAGGGTTATTGATCTCAAATGATATCAGCAGTAATAGATTAAGAGCATTGATTCGTAATGCTGAACTTCTAGGTGTTAAAAATTTAGTAGTTTTGAATGAAAGACAAGATAAAATAAAAGATGCCTTGTATCATAAAGTGGACAAACTCTTAATTGATGCACCTTGTTCAGGTGAAGGGATGTTTAAGAAACATGAAGATGCCATCAGTGCATATGAGCATTATGATGTTGAAGCTTGTGTGAGTATGCAAGAAGAAATATTAGATGATATTTTGCATGTTTTAAACGGACAAGGAGAAGTGGTTTATTCGACTTGTACATTTAATACTTTTGAAAATGAGAATATGATACGTTATGCGATGGATCAAATGGACTTAGGGTTAAAAGAAATACCTAAAGCGTATGGATTTGTTCCGGGGATTGGTTTGGAAGAAGTCTCGAGGCTGTATCCTCATTTGATTAGAGGGGAAGGGCATTTTGCCGCTCATTTGGTCAAACAATCCGAAAAAGAATCTGTTCGCTTTGATAAAAGCATTGTAGCACCTCCAGAGACACTCATAGAATTTATGAAAGTCTATTTAAACCAACCACTTAAAGGACATTTTAAAGTTATTAAAGATAAAGTGTTTTTATTACCTGAAAGTATGTTATCATTTAGTTCGGTAAAAGTAGTAAAAACAGGTTGGTATATAGGTGAACTTAAGAAAAATAGATTTGAACCATCACATGCATTTGCTTTAGGACTTAACAGGCATATGTTTAAACAAACCATTAATTTTGAAAGTGATTCAATCGAAGTGATAAAATATTTAAAATGTGAAACGATCTTTTGTGAAGGTCATAAGGGATACAATCTTATTTGTGTGGATGGTTATCCTATCGGATGGGGTAAGTGGGCAAATGGGAAATTAAAGAATTTATATCCGTCAGCGTGGAGGTTGTTATGAGATTAGATAAATTTATTAGTAATATGGGTTTAGGAACGAGAAGTGAAGTTAAAAAAATGATTTCTAGAGGCAGAGTCGTTGTTAACGAAGAAGTCATTAGAAAAGCAGGGTTTATAATTAATCCTGATAATGATGAGATTCTATTGGATGAAATGATTGTTGCATACGATGCGTGTGTATATATTGTTATGAATAAACCAGTAGATGTGATTTCTGCTACGACTGATACTAGACATGAGACTGTTATTGATTTGGTAAAAGAGACTTATGGCAATAGAAAGTTATTTCCAGTAGGTCGATTAGACATTGATACGGAAGGTATGATTTTAATTACAGATGATGGTAAATGGAGCCATGATTTGATGTTACCTAAAAAACATGTGAAGAAAAAATACTTCGCTCATGTAGCAGGTGTTGTTACTGAAAAAGAAATCGAATTATTTAAGTCCGGTGTTACATTAACTTCAGGTGTTACATTAACTGATGAAACGCTTTGTCAACCTGGAGAACTTGAGGTTATTAGTGTAGAAGATGGCTTATCTAAGATTTATTTAACTATTACGGAAGGTAAGTTCCATCAAGTGAAAAGAATGTTTGATGCAGTTGATATGGAAGTGATGTATTTAAAACGTATTAAGATTGCCGGATTAGCTCTAGACGAAACCATTGAACTGGGAGATTATAGAGAACTAACAGAAGAAGAAATGGAAAAAATAAAGCTTGAAGATTAATCTTCAAGCTTCTGTTTTTATTGACCTGCGATGACATTGATAATTTCTTCAACAATGTATTTTATTGACCTGCGATGACATTGATAATTTCTTCAACGGTCATGCCTGTGTTTAATTTGAAATTACCAGCTCTTAATTTGTTTCCTAAGTTCATCTCGTCTAACTTTTGAATAAATGAATCCACACTGTCGATTAGACCTTTAGCTTCAAGGTTGGTTGCAATCTTATAACCTGGTGAGCCAGGATCAACTGTAAATGAAACATCTTTGATTTCAACCACTTGAGTGGTATCATCTGTTTCTGTTGTCTCGGTATCCTCAGGTATGATTTCAGTCACGGTATCCTCAGGAGTTGTGTCAATAACGGTATTGATATCGTCTATAGATGGTGTTGATGCATCATTAAAATCTGCAACAGCACTGTCGTCACGGGTTAAATTTGAAAACCATGAGACTTGCATGGTATCTGTTAATTTCCATGAAACTACGATAAATATTATAGC
>JABXKX010000597.1 GCA_013619035.1 Peptostreptococcaceae bacterium | reverse complement strand
CATTATGAAATCAACTCTTTTCTTTTAAAATATATACCTTTAATCAATGTAGAGATCACAATAACCACACCGATCAATAGAAATCCACCATACACACCCAGCTTTTCAGATCCAAAGGCAAATATTAAACCAAATGTAACTGACATAGCCGAACTCAGCATGGCATAGACGGACTCTGCTGTTGCTCTATATTCTGAGTCTACAGAATGATGAATCTCACCGAGAATCAAAGTATCAAACAACGCTTCAATATAAATTGCAATTAACATCATCACAATCCCAATAGGATGTCTTATAATAAATAAACTTATAAACGATATCCCTGAGAGTAATGTTAAAATATGATAAAACCTCTTTTTTCTTATAATATTATCTCTCAAATACTGTACATAAACAGTTGTTCGTTTACTTGATATCAGAACCACAAATGACATCAAGCCACTGATGATACCAAAATAGACAATATTGATATGAATACCATCACAGTAATTTTGCCAGAATTCCTCTATATATGTAACCGAAGCGCCAATAACTGCCCCTGAAACAATCACATATTTTAAGAATGTCCGATTCATTAGAACTGAACGTGTGATGTTTATAATTTCTTTCGCGCTCATATGTTTTCCAATTGCACCTTTACTTGGTTCTGTTAATAACAGATTAAAAATCACCATCATCACACAACTGATGACAGACATTTGGTAAGGCATCAACAAATTATACCGACTTGCCACAAAGGAACCCAGTAATGCTGCTATTAATCCAGAGCCATAACGGATGGCCTTTATTCTAGCTAAGTATCTTTCAAATGAGAGTGTCTCTCCCACTTCTTTTAAACTATCATAAATTAATGCACTTACACTACCACTGGTTAATGCACCTGAAATACCAGATAATGAAACAATACAAGCAAAAGCAACAAATCCATGTGCATACAACATACCGATAGCACCAATAAGGGTTAACAGCGAACCGGATACAATAATGTTTTTTCTAGAAAACCTGTCAGCTAATACACCTGTTGGTAGTTCCATTGAAAAGACAACCACAGCATAGATAATCTCAATATAAACCGTTTCAGATATACTGATACCTCTGCTTCTCCAGAATAATCTTTCAATGACATAAGCAAAGATGAAACTTCTAAAGAAGTAGTACAATTGTACATACAGCATATTTCTTTTTAATTTTATTTCTCTTGTCATTTTTTCCTCCTCTATAATTAAAAACCTTCCGATTAATAATTATGGCGGCGGACGAACATGTTAAGAGTGTCCTCTAATTTTATACATATGGCCTCCTATTTTTTATTTTATTATATCATATAAAAAAATAGAGCATCCATTAAATGGATGTGTAAGATAATCGTAATATTCCAAAAAAATAAAAAAAGCTAGTAAACTAGCTTAATATTCCATCTCTTTAGTTCTATATAGTACTGCATACTCATAATCGACTTCAGACTCACAAGACTCACATAGTCCAAACTTATTCACCTTTTTCTCATCCTCGCACCGTTTACAAACATCAACCTTCACATACATATTTTCAATTAAATTTTTCATATACTCGCCTCCTCGTATTATTGTATACAATTATTCTTCCTTAATGATAGTATACAATAATACAGGTACTTTTTCAAGTATTTTTTTAATAATTCAACTAATCTTGCAAAGAAAAAAACGCTGCAACCACAGCGTCAATTTATTAATCTAGTAAATCATCTAGGAATTCCCAAGTTTCTAACTCAACAAATTCTTTCGACCAAGTTCCTATACCCGGTAAATTATACTTGTTTTTTAATGCCATTCTCTTCTCTAAAGAACTCTCATCTTCAAGCCATATTCTATGAAGATTACCATCTTCTCTATAAGAGATATAATTCAAGAAATTATCTTCATCGTATGATACTTCATAATCTTTATCAGATAAAACTTCTTCTAAATGTTTAATGCCTATCGCTTTTGAACTGACAGATCCACCGGTTTCTTCCCATATTCTCATATACAATGGAATACCTAGAATCAATTTTTCATTTGGTACCAATTCTAAAGTTTCTTTTAAGCTTTTTTCTACCCATGGAATAGAAGAGACTGGACCACTTGTTGGACTACTACCCCAAAACTCATCATATGCCATTAACATCATATAATCAACATGTTTTGCAATATTCTCTCTATCAAATACTTTGGACCATTGATCAGATCCACCCGGAATTGTCACTGCTATCGATAAAGTCACATTCTGAGCGTCCAAGATTGGAGATAATTCAGCCATAAACTGAGTAAATTTATCTTTATCCGTTAAATACATATTTTCAAAATCGATATTAACACCATCTAAATCATACAACGATGCAAAGAATGCTATCTGAGCAATGGTTTTTTTCCTATAAACAGGATCATTTAACATTTCAGACGTCCAAGACGGTTTGAAATCATTACTAAACAGACCCCAAACTTCATAACCTTTGTCTCCAGCAGATTTAATATATCTAAAATCTGCTTCATTAATCATAATACCATTGATGTTTAACCTAAACCATGTAGGTGATATCGCATCTAAACCTGGAATTGTTTGATCTAGTGATAGATCCGGATTATTTTTATAAGCACTAATTTGACTCCAAGTCATATTGATATTGTCACCATAGTCATGTTCCGGCCTTACAGTATTCAACTGAGTTTGCATCAGTTCTAAATTATAGGGCTCCAAATTATCTGTTTTAACGTATCCAATACGACCGTTTTCAGTTATAATCTTACTCATATCCTCATGAGTGTCTAGAACTACAGCTGTTACTATTTCACTCGTTTCATCACTAATAACAGTTAATCCATGACTGGTTTTTACAAATTCTATATCACTCGAAACAGATCTTAACTGACTGTATGTTTGATTGTAAATTGCAAAGCTACCATCAGTCGCGGTTATGACTTCTAAATTATATAATTTTTTAAACACTTCAAAATCTATATAATTATGATCATTCTTAATCAGTATTGGAATATTGATATCTACAATATTAGCTTTAACATAATCGGTTACTTCTTTTGTTTCCAAATTGTATTCTATTGAGTCTAGTGGTATATAAACTCTGGTACCACTATTTGAATAATGAATATTTGGATCTATGGATTCTATAACAAAATCCACATCAAGTAAAATTCTATTGTCTACATAAATCAATTTTTCCGCTGAAATTTCTTGATCTAGGTAAGTAAATGATTTACCACCATCAAGAAGAGATAAAACTTCCAATTCCAAGTCTTTTACAGTAGATTTTAAATTGATATTCATCATCCACATCACATTAATTCCAATAATCAATACTAGTGCTAACAACTTCCAAAACACGCTCTTTCTTTGTACTTTATTAATACTCTTAATTGTTTGTGTTACGGTTTCTTCTTCAACACAAACCTTCTGATCATGAGTATCTTCTAAAACATCCGGCATTTCTATGTCGTCTTTTTGATCTGCTTCTTCTCTATTTTTCTTAATTTCTTCCGTTCGTTTCTTCAATAATATATCTAGATTCTTATCTTCCATTATTTCACCTCACTAAAAAGCCAAACACATGTGTGTTTGACTTCATTATATAGAATATTATGTCATATTTACAATTATATCATCAATATTTAATACTTTGTTAGTCAATTGAAATCAATTGATCCGGATTCAAACATTTCAGTTCTTCTAAAACAAACAAACCGTCTTTTCTGATTAAAACATCGTCAAAGTATATAAAACCACCACCGTAAGTTTCGGTTTGAATACACACCAAGTCCCAGTGGATTGCTGATGTATTCCCATTGTCTGCTTCCTCATAAGCTTCACCAGGTGTAAAGTGAAATGATCCCATTATCTTTTCATCAAACAATGTATCTTTCATTGCTTTAATGATATAAGGATTAACACCTATAGCAAATTCACCAACATATCTCGCACCTTTATCTGTATCAAACACCTCATTAATGCGTTTGGTATCACTCGAAGTTGCATTAATTATTTTGCCATTTTCAAATTCTAATCTTGTATTTTCATAGGTAACCCCTTGGTATACAGCAGGTGTGTTATACTGAATCACCCCATTAACCGAATCAATCACAGGTGCTGTGAAAACTTCACCATCTGGAATATTGTAATTCCCAGCACATTTAATGGCTGGAATATCTTTGATTGAAAACGTTAAATCAGTCCCTTCACCAGTAATATGTACTCGATCGGTCTTATTCATCAATGCAACCAGATTATCCATAGCGTTTGACATTTTTTGATAGTCTAAATTACATACTTTAAAATAAAAATCTTCAAAAGCTTCTAAAGATAAATCTGCTAATTGAGCCATTGCAGCATTTGGATATCTTAACACGACCCACTTCGTTTCATTAACTCTTTCACTATGAACAAGTTTATTGTACCGTTCCATATACATCATCATCTTATCCGAAGGCACATCACTAAGCTCTGACACATTATCTGAAGCTCTAATACCAATATAAGCATCCATACCTTCCATCTGTTTCAAATCACAGGCGGCTAAAAAATCTACTGTCTCTTTATTTAAATCCATCAATAATTCTCTTTGAATACTTGAATCTCGTAAGTTAACAAAAGGATGTCCCTTAGCTAAATATACTTCTTTTATAATCGCTCGTACCAATGGTCTTGGACTTTCTCCTGTCACCTCGATTAAAACTTTCTCACCTGGTTTCAACGCTACTGAATACTGCACTAAATTCTTTGCTAAGGTTAAAATTCTCTGATCCATACATTCCCCCTATCATTCTTTTATTCAAGTATATCACTTAATTAAAAGGAGTGCATCTTTCACCCATACAGCGCTTTGTATGCGGTGATTCGGATTAACCATTGTACATTTTACAATCAATCGTTTCAATTTTTTTACTTGTATTAAGGTCATGAAGGACTTGTACTTATGTATTTTCAGATAGTCATATAACATTGTTTTAAATATTAATCCCAAGGTATATAAATCCGATCGTTCATCAGGTGGAAATGTATCTGTTAACCGTTCTGGCGCCACCATTTCAAAGGTAAACGACTTACTATCTCTATCTTTAAAACTACTTCCAAAATCTATTAAATAAACATTATTCTGAGGTCCTATTAAAATATTTTCATCTTTTAGATCACCATGTACAACACCATAACAATGTAGATGTTCAAGTGTTTGCGTTAATGATAACATGATATCTATATATGATTTAAATGGAAGTTTATATTGTTTCATATATTCATCTAATGTAATACCCTGAATGTATTCTAAAATGTAATACCGACCTGCTGGTAATTTATAAACATCAATAACCTTTGGTACACTACCATAATCTAATAACAACAAATTACTCAGTTCCTCTGATGTGTCTTCATATTCTACTGGTATAAATTTGATAAACCATTTGGTCTTCAATTCCAAGTGTAAACAAATACCGGTTATACTATGTTTATGCTCTTTCAATAGTTCTACAACTGTAAAACGACCTATTCGTTGACCAATTTCCATATTCCCTCCTTCATACATCTTTGACAAGGCATCAAATGATAAAGATATTTGGCATCATACAGTGACATCTTTTTTATTTTTGTTTGATCAGTTGTTGATCTTACTAAATAAAAACATCCTACCAGATGATATTTCCCTCCCGTTTTGGTTTGATAGACGAATTGACGCCTTTCATCTGCCAATTGTTTCTTAAAAACATCTGTCAGTGTTTTATTTGGATATAGTTCTTTTTCATCTCCAAATAACCACATTCTTTTTTTTATAGATATCTCAAAATCATGAGATAAACCAAAAAGATATTCTCGTTTATATATCACTCGACAAGATAAGACATCCTCTTTTATTTCAAAAGAGTTTATAATAATATCAAAAACATCTAACTTTTGTTTTAAAACCCATTTCAAATACTCAGTCTTTGACTGTTGATCAACTTTATTTATGCTCTTATTGATAAACTGAACAATCTCTTGATGATCCCCTAAATCGATATTAATTTCTTGATCTAATACACCGATCTTTTCATACAAGTACCCATAGTTTTCAAGTGTATAAATCCCGTCAAATACAATTTGAGACATTTTATCTTCTTTAGATAACATGGAGAGCATTTGAAATAAGAAACTCATAAACAATATAAATAGTGTGACCGATATCAATGCCTCTACACTAATATTGCCTTTACGATCAGTCATAGTAGCCTCTTTCATACGCCTCTGGGACAATGACTTTAGTAAAGTATTGAGACAAGTCAAAAAGTCTATTCTCTTGATATAAATTCAGTTCAATGATGTTTATAATTCTTTTGAGTTTGGTCTCATTACTTACTGTTAATAACATAAATCTTAAATAATCATGATATGTTAAATCCATCAAGTTTAAATATTTAGGGAGTTCCTTTTTTTCATATACCAGTCCTAAATCAAAATGCCATTGATTGGGATATATTTTATAAAACGGTACACCTTCTCCTTTTACAAGTTGTCTTATATCGTAAAAACTTTCTCC
>JABXKX010000505.1 GCA_013619035.1 Peptostreptococcaceae bacterium | reverse complement strand
AATCAGGAGGGGTTATGGAAGATTATCATGGTCATGATGTAACAAAATCAAATGGATCAGAAGTTGTAACTATGAAAGATTGGATTATTACATTACTTATAATGTGTGTTCCAATAGTAAACTTAGTAATGCCATTTGTTTGGGCATTTGGTTCAGGGACGAATCCGAGCAAAGCAAATTTCTTTAAGGCACAAATTGTTCTTGCAGTAATTGGTATTATTTTATGGTTTTTATTCTTTGGTGCTATATTTGCTTCGTTAATGGGTTCAATGTACTAAATCATATTAAAAGTAGATTTTGAATCTACTTTTTTTATTTGACTTGATCGTGTCAATCAAATTACTGACGTGACAACGATTGAATATATTTATTGCAAGGCATAAGAATTTAAAGAGTGAGTTATAGGAGATAAAATGATTATTTTTTAAGAGGAAAAGCAGCAACTGGAAAGTCTTTATTAGCAAATCAAATAAACTTGAAATTTAATACGTCAATCACCAGTAAAGATAGATACTTTGATCAACTTCTTTTATCAGGTATGGCGTGGTCAGAAGCTAATACTGTTGCTTATGATCAATTAGTAGATGAAATACAACATCATATTGAATCAAAAGAAGATTTATTGGTTGATATTGGATTGGCACATACACCATATTATTTGGAATTTACATCAAAATTGAAATATGATGCATCAGAGGTTAAGTCGTTTTTATGCATTTGTAGCAATCAAGATGAATGGGAAAGAAGGATTAATAAAAGGATACAGAATCCTGAAAATCCGAATCAAATTTTTAAATCAATTGAAGAAGCTAAAAGTCATTATAAAAAATATAATATCTCATTAATTGATGGTGAGATACTAATTGATAGTAGTCAAACGAAAGAAGAGTTAGTTGGAGTCATCTCAAAAGCGTGTAACTTATTTTAAGTTATAGGGAAGAGTGAATCATAGATTAATTACGAATATGACCAAAATGATAGAGTTGACTATATGATTAGAGAAGTTATTTGATAGATCAAACAGTAAAATCAGAACTAAAAAATGTTTATATAGTTAGAACATTATACAAATTCTATCACCAAACACTGGAAATGGGTTGTGGTAGCAATAGTACTAATCTGTACAGGATTATTTAGTACTGTGATGGAAACGGAATTGTTCGCGATTTATCCTGATAATTTAATTAGTTTAGCATGGGCAGAGGTAGTTGAAGAGGCGTTTAATTATAATATCATTTCTTTGAGTTTGTATATGGATGACTTTGAGTCATTAGTAAGAGTTGGTGATAATATAAAAAATGTTGATTCAATATTTGATTATCTAGCGAGTGCGATGGCTATAAGTACTGTCTTTACTTTAATGGTGTTACATCTTTTGAATAAACATTAATTTACAGCGATGTCTGAGTGAATTTTACTTTGGATGTCGCTTTTTCTTAAGAAAGTCTAAACAACAATTAAACAATCATAAAAGCGCTTTACAGATGTCAAATCTCGGTATACTATATAAGTGTAATCAGCACTCGATAACAGAGAGTGCTAACAGAAAGGAGATTATTATGAGATTGGTACCATACAGAGGTTTAGAAGTAGATAAGTCGTTTAATGAGGTGTTTTCTATGATGGATGAATTCTTTAATAATAGTCTAACTCAAAGCGAAAGAAAAACTGGATTTAGACTAGATGTTTTAGAAAATGATAAGGAATACGTTATAGAAGGTGAATTACCAGGCGTTCAAAGAGAAAACATTAACATAAATTTTGAAAACAATTTACTTAAGATTTCAATTGAAGAAAAGAATGAAGAAACACTTGAAGAAAAGAATTATATTCATAGAGAAAGAAAGTTTGTTTCTATGGAAAGAGTTTTAAAATTTAAAGATATCAACTCAGATGCAATAGAAGCCAAATTAGAACATGGCATTTTAACGGTTAAATTACCAAAACAAGAAGTGATTGATACAAAAAAGAAGATAGAAATTCAATAATATTGATATAAAAGGAGTTGTCAATGGATAAAACCCAAAAGCAGAATCAACGTATGAACAGATTGGTACTGTATATGATTACCATATCAATATTCTTAGGAACAATGGTTGGTTTGCTTATCCATTGATGACTTACTACCCTGTAAAATAAGTATCACAAAACTGTGGTACTTTTTTTTTTACCTGTGTATAATGAGGTGAGAGAGGAGGCATATATGAAAATTGCAATAGTAGCTGATAGTACTGCTGTTATGGGTGATGTAACTGACAAAGATTTATATTCCATTCCACTGAAAATTATATTCGATCAAAAAAGCTTTGAAGATGGTATTGATTTATCACAAAATGATTTTTTTGAATTACTAGAAACATCGTCAGAATTACCAACCACATCTCAGCCAGCAATAGGTGAAGTTGAAATCATTTTTAAGGACTTATTAAAATCTTATGATCATGTTATATATATCACACTTTCATCTAAAATCAGTGGCACATACGATTCTGGCATGATGGCCAGACAGTTAATCGATGAATCAAGAGTAACGGTAATAGATTCTTTAAGTACATCGATTATACAAAAATTAATGGTTATAGATGCACTAAAAATGGTAAAAGAAAAAAAGTCGATTGAAGATATCAAAATTCATTTGGAAATCTTAAGAATAAGATTTGAGATTTATCTAGTTGTTGATGATCTGAAACATCTCTTTAGAACAGGTAGAGTGAGTCAAACATCAGCATCCATTGGTAGTATGCTTAAGATAAAACCAATTCTTAAGTTTATAGATGGACAGATTGATCTTTACAAGAAAGTAAGAAGTGTAAAAAAAGCACATCAAACGCTTGTAGATTTAGTGGTTGAAGCTGATTTACAAAAAGGAGATTATTTGATGATTGCTCATGCTCATGGTATTGAGTATGCTGAAGCACTTCAAAAAGAATTACAGGAAAAATATCCTGACATAATTGTAGGCATTGATGCTTTATCACCTGTAATTAGTGTTCATACAGGTCCTAAAACTATAGGAGTTGGTTGGGCAAAATTTTAATATGAATTTCCTTATTAATTTAAGGATTTTTTTTCTTGATTTTTTTTGCATCTATGATATAGTTTTAAAGAATGCATACGAAAGAGGTGTACTATGTCTGGCTTATCAGGTAGTGGTTGTGAAGTTGTGATCCCAGAATCAGAACTAAAACCAAATAGAGAAATTGAAAAAAGTATTATAAAAAAATATAGAAGACAATTATGGTCTCCATTTGTAAAAGCAATTAAGAATTATGAATTGATTCAATCTGGAGATAAAATTGCTATTGCCATTTCGGGTGGTAAAGACAGTTTACTTTTAGCAAAATTATTCCAAGAACTTCAAAAACATGGACTTAAGAATTTTGAGTTAGAATTTATATGTATGGATCCTGGTTTTAATGAAATCAACAGAAAACAATTAGAAGAAAACTGTGCACATTTGGAGATTCCTATTAAGATTTTTGATAAAGAAGTTTTTAGAGTCGTTGATGAGATTGCCAATGATTATCCTTGTTATTTATGTGCAAGAATGAGAAGAGGGGCACTTTATGCTTATGCGAAGGAACTTGGTTGTAATAAGGTGGCTTTAGGGCATCATTTTGATGATACTATTGAAACCATTATGATGAATGTATTATGTTCTGGTCAGTATAAAACAATGATGCCAAAGCTGAAATCAACGAATTTTGATGATATGGAATTGATTAGACCGATGTATTTGATTAAAGAAAATGACATTAAGAGGTTTTCTTCAAGGAATGGATTAAATCCAATGAACTGTGGTTGTGTTGTTGCAGCTAAAAAGACATCGTCTAAACGAGCAGAAGTGAAAGCTTTAATTGAAACACTTGGGAAGACTTTTGACAATGTGGATAAGAATATATTCAATTCATCTAATTGTGTTCATACAGATGCAATATTAGGTTGGAAAACAGAAGAAGGCAGATTTACATTTTTAGATGAATATGACCAATAGTATACAGTGCTGAGCACTGTATTTTTTTTTGTCTTTTTACATGATATACTGAAGATAAGGTTGGTGATGTTATGAAAATATATTACAATAACAAACAAATTGAAGTGGATGAAAACTGCACGATACGTGAAGCAGTAATGCTTATGGAAGATATAGAACATAAAGCCGTTTGGTTAAATGGTGAGCATGTGGCTTTATCTGATTTTACTTTGAAATTAGAACCTGAGGACCGTTTGAAAATTGTTAGAATACGCGGTGGCGGATAAAAAAAACATCCAGTTAAACTGGATGTCTCGTTAATGTATAAATTCCATTATAGATTCAATAATTAGATATTCTTGTTCCTCAGGTGTTAGAGTGGCAGGTAGATCTTTTTTTTGTTTGCCATAAGTCCCCATCTGTTCATGATTACCACCTTCTAATGTGATATACATCGTATCTTCTGGCAGAAATGCTTTTGCATCTTCATATGTTTTTAAATCAACCAATCCATCTTTATCACCTAAAATAGACAATACGTTCATCCCAGTATCAGAAAAATCATGTTTTTCTTGAGGATATGAAGCCAAAAGAATTAATCCGGAAATGGTTTCTTGATTTTCATAAGCATATTGAGCAGCCATAACACCACCTAGCGAATGCCCCATAATGTACCATTCAATAATGGTATTGTTTTCTTCAATAATACTTGTTGCTTTATCGCTACCAAAGATAGCTAAATCAAGTGGCATTTTTGCAATGAAAGTTGAATAACCTTGATCGGATAAATCTCTCATAAGTGGTGCATAAGCTTCATGCTCTACTTTACCACCTGGATACATAATGATACCAATTTCATTATTACTACTTGGAATAAAACTGATATAGTCATCTGAATTAACTTCTAGAGTATCAGTAGATTCAAGTGCGTTTATTGCATTATCGGCTGCTTTATAACTGCTATTAAATAGCAGGATTAACACCAATATTAGAAGAATGATTGGTATTAAGATTAAGAATTTACGTTTCATAGAGCTCCTTTATGCAAGATGCTGCCCCATAATAACTCCCATAAGTGATGCCATCATCAATCCTCTTGTCCAGCCACTAGAGTCGCCTAAACAATAAAGGTTTTTAATATTGGTTTCAAAATCATCATTTAAGATAATTTTATTGCTGTAAAACTTTACTTCAGGACCGTATAATAATGTCTCAGGGCTAGCAAACCCTGGTACAACTGAATCAAGTGCAGCAATAAAGTTTAAGATGTTTGTCATTGGTCTATATGGGATGGCAGATGTTAAATCACCAGCTACAGCATCTACAAGAGTTGGTTCTACATTAGATCTTAAAAGTTCTTTATCCCAAGTTCTTTTTCCATCTAAAATATCTCCGTATCGCTGTACTAGTATTTTACCATTTCCTAGCATATTTACAAGCTCTGCAACTTTCTTTCCATATTCAATTGGTTGATTAAATGGTGCACAAAAATTATGTGAACTCAGGATTGCAAGATTTGTATTATTAGATTTTTTTTCTTTGTATGAATGACCATTTACGACAGCCAGATCGTTATCATAATTTTCTTGACTAACAAATCCACCAGGGTTTTGACAAAAAGTACGAACTTTATCTCTAAATGGATCGACATAACCAATTACTTTTGATTCATAAAGAACATTATTAACTTCTTCCATGATTTCATTTCTAACTTCAACTCTTACACCAATATCAACAGTACCGGCTCTATGGTCAATATCATGAGCCACACAAATAGATTTCAACCAATCAGCGCCTTTGCGACCAGTTGCAATAACAATTTGTTCTCCTGTAATAGTTTCAACTTCTTTTGTTTTAAGGTTTTCTTTGATGACACCTTTAACAATTTGATTCTCAATAATGATATCTTTTGCTTTGGCATGGAACTCTATTTCCACACCATTTTCAAGCAAGTATTCTTGTATTTTAAAATAGATTTCTTGAGCTTTCTCTGTTCCTAGATGACGAATAGGACAATCTACTAATTTTAATCCACCTTGGATGGCTTGTTTTCTAATACCTCTAATCGCTTCACTGTGCTCAATACCTTCAATGTGATCATCTGCTCCAAATTCTAAGTATATTTGATCGGTGTAATGGATGTATTCTTGAACCTTTTCTCTTCCGATGAATTCCGGCAAGTCACCACCGACTTCATAACTTAAAGAAAGTTTTCCATCAGAAAAGGCGCCAGCACCTGAAAAACCAGTTGTAATATGACAATATGGTTTACAATTAACACAGACTCTAGTTTCTTCTTTCGGGCAGTGCCTCTTCTGAACAGCGGTTCCTTTTTCTAAAAGCATGATTTTTTTTGAACTGTCTTTTTTGATCATTTCAAGTGCAGTAAAGATACCTGCTGGACCTGCACCTACAATAACAACATCATAATGCATTTTTTTCCTCCTCATGCTTATAGGCAGATTATTTAAGGTAATCTTGTAGAGACATCCAATCCATATTATCGGAAATATATAAGCGAATATTTATTAGTGATACATTGAACAACTCACCACTTAACTTCTTCGAAGTTTGAAGTGGGAGGTTCTTTGAAGGGAGTTTG
>JABXKX010000514.1 GCA_013619035.1 Peptostreptococcaceae bacterium | reverse complement strand
CATAAACACTTCTTGTGTCTCCATCCCACTTTATGCCAATTGATAAAGCATTACTCACGACTCTTAGTGGTACATAAGTACGGTCATTGATAATCTTTGGCGCTACATCACTCACACCATAACCTCGGTCGCCATATTGAATCAACCTGCTACCAATCCAAAGGAGTAATTCTTTATCTCCTTTTTTAACTAAAACAGTTCTTTCATCTCCATCCCAAGTCACTTCTGCACCAATGGCATCAGAGACAAATTTAATCGGTACTAAGACTCGACCATTTTCGATGACCGGTTCAGAAAGCTCTGTAATGTTTTTATTATCAACAATCAGTTGAATCGCATCGTTAGGTGCACTCGCATAAGTTGGTATACCACTTAATAACAGCGTCATAACCAACAGTAATATATTTAGTTTTCTCAATCTCATTTCACACCATACTTTCTCTAAATCCCTAAGTTACTTCATTATAACAAGATATACCTTACGCTTATACCTTTAGAAAAGGGATGTGATTTAGTTGTAATCCCGCTATCATATCCTTGTAATAATTTGCATAATAAAATACCCTCTCACTTGAAAGGATATCCGGTTATAGATTCTATTCATCTGTATGGCTTTTTTGCCATTTATGGCTTTTTTCCCAGTTATGGCTTCCTTGCCAGTTATAGCTTCCTTGCCAGTTATGGCCTACTCGCCAGCTATGGCCGACTTGCCAGCTATGGCCGACTTGCTGTTGTACCTTTAATTAAATTCTCTTTCACATCATTAATGTACCAAATTGTAGATATTAGTATTTGTGAAAGTAATACCCGTTCTTGTTTCATTAGCTCTTCTATAGCTTCTCCTTCAATGGAAACTATGGTTGAATCTTCAAGTACAATAAACTCTTCTTCAATGTTATCTAGATTGATAATCTGTTCGAGTCCAAAGACATCGCCACTCGATAAAACTGTTTTTTGCCTAGCATGCTTCAATTTACCTTTTAATAGACAAATCATCTTGCTTTGGCCTTTACGAATTTGTATACACTGATTTTTCAAATAAACTAAAGGCTCACTAACTTGAATGAAACCTTGCGCCATTTAAAATCCCCCTCTCATCCTTTTTTTTTGCATAAAAAAGTGATATGCTCTTACTAATTAAACTACCCACATTGTATTGTGATAAAACACGTAAACGGAGATTTTTATGAAATTATGGATTATCTATTCAAAAGTTGTTCTCAATCCGACTAAAAACAACGCACTTTCATGGATGTTAGACGAAGCTGAAGCATTGGGTTTTGATGCTACCATCCTATTTACCGAAGACTTATTATTAGAAACCAATGGTTCTAACTACAAAATATATAATAAAGGCACTGAATTAGAGTATCCGGATGCTGCTTTGATTAGATGTTATGATATTCCTATGATTAGGCATTTAGAACTAGCAGGTGTTCAAGTCTTTAACAGTAGTTTTGCTTTAAATCAATGTTTGGATAAATGGACAACACATCAATTACTTGCAAAAGCAGGTATTGCTTCACCTAGAAGTATTTATAGTGAACATGATGTTGAGTATGAAGTGATCAAAAAACAATTGTCACTGCCTTTTATCATAAAAGATATTAAAGGCGCTAGAGGTGAACAAGTTTATCTGATAACAGACGAACTCACTTTTAGTGAAGCTTTGATTAAATGTCATCAACCTTTATTCCAAGAATATATAAAAACGTCATTTGGAAGAGATGTAAGACTACATGTTATAGACAATCAAGTCGTTACCAGTGTGTTAAGACAATCCAAGGACGACTTTAAATCTAACTTCTCACAAGGTGGAGATGCGTTACCTTACGAACCAGACGATGAAATGAAAGCACTGGCTATAAAAAGCACTCAAGCGCTTGGTCTTAACTTTTCAGGGATTGATATCCTATTTACAGAACAGGGTTATACGGTCTGTGAAGTCAATGGCATACCAGGTTTTAGAACGGTTGGACTGACTTCAAAGTACAATATACCTCAAGCAATGATGGCTTACATAAGGAGACAAATATAATGACAGGTTGGATTATATACAATGGTAATTTAAAATCAGATAAAATTTTTGAATTGGTACTGTGGTTACAAAAAACCGCTAACTCATATGACATCAACCTTATTCCAGTCAAAAATAGTGATATCTTATTCTATTTTGATGAACACTCAAATCCAAAATTAGAACATCTATCTTTAAATAACTTGCCGGAATTTGTCATCTCTTGGGATAAGGATATTCCTTTGGCCAAACACTTTGAGTTGATGGATATCAAAGTCTATAATAACGCAGATGGCATTCATGCCTGTGATAATAAAGTCATCATGACTCAATATCTCGCATCACATGATATTAGAGTGCCTAAAACAATAATTGCACCCATGGTTTATTCAAACTGTACCATAGAAGAGTTTTCTATCTACGACAGAATCATAGAAACCCTTTCGCTTCCTTTAATCATAAAAGAAGCTTATGGCTCTTTTGGTGCTCAAGTCTATAAAGTTGATACAAAAGAAGCTTTATTAGACCAAGTCAAAGCAATTGGTAATAAACCGCATCTATTCCAAGAATACATACAAAATAGTCACGGTCGAGATGTCAGACTCAATATAGTAGGCGGCAAAGTCATCACGTCGATGATGCGTGTTTCAGAAATAGATTTTAGAGCCAATATCACAAGTGGAGCAAAAGCCGTATTGTATATACCTACAGACGCTGAAAAAGCTTTGGCGTTAAAATGTACCGAGTTATTAAACTTAGATTTTTCAGGTGTGGATCTTCTCTTTGGAGAAGAGGGTCCTATACTATGTGAAATCAACGGCAATCCACATTTTAAAAGTATCTTTGAATGTACAGGCATTGATGTCTCAAAACATATTATTGAATACATCCTTGAGGATTTATCATGTTAGGGTATTTGTTTTATGATAAAATAGATATTTCTAGAAATAAGAAATTCATAGAGTGGTTAATAAAAGAGGCAGCAGTACACGGACTAAAGCTGATTCTACATCATACAGAAGATAACTTAGAAACCTTGGAAACACCAGATTTTGTCATCAACAGATCTAGAGTTTCTTCCATCAGTCACTTTTACAAAGATATTAAAGTCTTTAACAGTGCTTTGCTTACAGAAATAGCCAATGATAAGTATCAAACCTATCACTATTTTAAAGATGACGTGCCTATGTTAGAGACTTGTTTAATCAGCGAGCGTACCACCTTCCCCTGTATCGTTAAAAGTAAATCCGGTCATGGGGGTACAGAAGTTTTCTGGGTGACTTCAAAAGAAGAACTCACGTACAGCGATGATTATATCGCCCAGGATATTGCACCTCAACTGGGCAAAGACTTACGTGTGTATATTTTAGATAATAAAATCATTCAAGGCATCTTAAGAACACATCCAACCGATTTTAAGTCTAATTACTCCTTAGGTGGACAGGCAAAGTTATATGACCTGAGTGAACAAGAAAAATCTCTTGTGTATAAAATATTGGAGAAACTGCCTATATTATATGGTGGGATAGATTTTTTATTTGATGAACACAATCAACTGATATTAAATGAAATTGAAGATGCAGTGGGTGCAAGAATGCTTTATAACTTAACTAACATTAAGATTGTTGAAGATTACATCGCTTGTATTGCTGCTAAATTAAAGAATTATTAGAGCTCAATTAGAAAACCATACATCCCCTTCTACTCTTAATATAAAGGTATATACTTAAGATATGGAGGTGATGATATGGTTTTTACTCTAATCAATGCTAATGTAGATAATCAAGCACTCGATATGAAATTATCTGAATTGATTTACGCATTAGAGTCAAAGGACATCATCTTAAGAAATATTCAACTCAAACATATTAGAACTATTGAAGCATGTGAAGAGGTACATCAACTCGTCGAATCCTCAGATTTTGTTATTTATGTAGCACCCCTAGATTCAGAGGCTTCTATTAAAAGGTTGGAATTGTTTCAGTCGAGTTATCAAGAAGAGAGTCACCCCCCACTCTTTCTTATACTAGATTCAAACCATCTACTCTCAGTAGATGATGTCACAAGTTATATTGAAACGTTTGAACAATTCGCTTCAAATCACAAAAGCCATATAGTTGATGTTCAGTATTTTAAAGATGCAATAGAAACCTTTAATAAGCTAAAAATTTAAGGCCACGAGAGTATTCTCGGGGCCTTTTTCCTATTTATATTATATCCCAATTTGAGGTGTAAAAAAAAGACTACCCTTTTTATCTGTAATCCTCTATAATTAAATTCGAAAGCTTAGGAGGTTGAATGTTAGAGTTAAATAAAGAACAACGTTATCTAGATGAAACAATACAAGTTATTTACAAGCATTTAGAGAAAGAAAATGCCTTTTTAACCTATCTTAGAAAAGATGCGCGTCAGCATAATAAAGAGATGATTGAAGAAACATCACATGATTACAGTGACATCGATGTGCGTGCTGAGCTCAGTCAATACTTACAAAGTTATCAAAGAAACGAAACCAATCTAAAAGCCTCTACTAATAAAGTGGAGAAACTCAATCGTATGCTTGAGAAACCTTATTTCGGAAGATTGGATTTTACTGAGGAAGGTTATGACACTGAAAAACTTTATATAGGTATTTCACATCTATTTGATAATGAAACACTTGATATTAAGGTGTATGATTGGCGTTCGCCAATCGCTGGACTTTATTATGAAAATAAGTACGGTCAACTCAGTTACGAATCACCTGATGGCCAAGTCAAAGGTGAAGTGACTTTAAAACGACAATTCTTATTTGATCAAGAGCGTATTGAATCTTATTATGATTTAAAAGACAATGCTGTCGATTCTCAGCTGCTTGAAGTCTTATCTTCACAAGGTAATGAGAAACTACATTCGGTTGTAGAAACCATTCAGCAAAAACAAAATGATATCATTAGAACCGATGACATTGATTTATTATTTGTAAAAGGTGTCCCCGGTAGTGGTAAATCCATTATAGCCATGCATCGTTTGGCTTATTTGATGTACCACGGTCAGAAGAAATACACAGCACAGAACATGCTCATTATTTCTCCTAACCAATTCTTTAAACAATATATAGATGAAGTATTACCAGAACTCGGAGAACAAGCGGTCTCACAAAAAACTTATGAAGATTTATTGGTGGATATTTTAGGAGATGGTATAGAAACCTATGCCAATCATATGGATAGAGTGATGAAGAAACGTATCTCTTCTTTTAAAAACTCAAAAGACTATTTTGTACTTTTAGAAAAGTGGTTCGAATATTATTTAAAACATCTTCATCCTTATGAAGATATTTACTACAATCACAAAGTTTTGATTCAAAAGGACATCATCAAGAACTGGTACTTAAGACATAGAGAAAAAACACCTCTATCGGTAGGTGTAGATCAATTTAGAACAAAAGCTTATTCAGAACAAAACTATTTACAAAATTCAGTTAGAGAAAACCTGAAAAAAGTTACTGTACAACTTGGCAATCATCCCCTTCATACTTCTGAAGCCGTTGATAAAAAGTTAAGACAGTATAACAATAGATTCAAACAACATATGAGACAAAGTCTGAAACTTAGTCCCAAAGCTATTTACTTTAAAATGTTTGAGAACAAAGAGCTCTTAAGATCTCTTGTAGATTTTGATATCCCAAATGATTTCTTTACCAGATACAATCACTATGAAGATTTCCATGGTATATTCTTATTTCATAGTTGGATTAATCCAATACAAAACTACAAACATTATAAGTATATTGTGATTGATGAATCCCAAGACTATAATTATGTTCAACTGTACTTAATGAAAAAACTATTCAAACAAGCAAACTTCACAATTCTTGGTGATATGAACCAAACTCTTCATCATACAAAACGTGCAACCTATCATCATGATTTGGAGAAAATTTTCAAACCTGAACAGATGAAAATGATTGAACTGGAAACTTGTTATCGATCGACTTCTTCTATTACAGAGTTTGCGAGCCAATTTATAAATACCGAAGTAAAAGCATTTTCAAGATCAGGTGATATGCCAACGGTGATACAATCAACTCATCACAAACAACATGTGCATATTTCAGAGGCTATTAAGGAGTTCTCTGACTTAGAGTCCGTTGCAATCATCGTACATACATCACAAGAAGCTGAAAGACTTTATAAAAAGCTCAAACACTCTTTTGATATCAGTTGTATGATGGGGTATCATACCAAACTTAAACATAATTTGGTCATACTGCCGATCTATTATGCAAAGGGTCTTGAATTTGATGGCGTTATTTATGTCAGCAATCAGCACACGCATCATCTGTATGATCAGTTTGCTTATACTGCTGCCACTCGAGCAAAACATCAACTCCGATTTATAGAAATACAAAATTAAGGGAATGACAATGTCATTCCCTTTTCTTATTGCATTATAGCTTCAATAAAAGCTCTCGTATGAATAAAGTAACCAGGAATATCAAAGCTTTTAAATCGATTATCCCCAGACCGGATTTCAATATATAAGTAATCATTGGTTGTGTCCCCTTCATAATCTGTCTCTTAT
>JABXKX010000132.1 GCA_013619035.1 Peptostreptococcaceae bacterium | reverse complement strand
GCTTCTCTAACTGCTTGAAATACAATACCTTCCTCATAAGAATCACATCTGACTGCAGAAACCTTTTCCATCCGATTTACCTCACCATTCGTTTCTAGTCATTTTTTATAGCTTGAATGTACAACAAAATCCCTACATTTTTATAGTGCGCATATCTGTTAATTAACGACTATCTTCTCAACACATCTAATGACTTGAGTGTTTCGAAGTCATTGAGCTTAAGCCAATTGTTTGAAAGAGTATAAAGGTCATTTCCTATAAACATAATCCTAGTGACGCTGTCATTATGATCGTAGTATGAACTTTCACTTTCAAATGTTGTTGAATGAGCTATTCTGCCTTTGAAGTTTAACATGCCTTCTGCAGTAAAATTAAATACATAAGCATCTTTTGAATGTCTGGTGTAATCACCACTTATAATTTGAACAGGTATCGCCAGGATGTTCTTCTCTTTATCGAAAAGAAATGCTTTATGATCATATGTCACATCTGTACTGCTGTTCCCTGTTCCAAGAATGACTTTGTCCTTTTCAACTGGATTGTTAAAATCACTGACATCGAAAAGCGAAATCTTAACACCATCGTTAACAACTCTTCCTTGAACCATTTTTGTTTCCATACCAACACCAATTAATGTTTTATCATCATAAGGATGTAGGTAAGAACTATAACCTGGAATCTTTAAGTAGCCTAATACTACAGGTTTCTCTGGAGTTGTAGTATCTATCACATAAAATGGATCAACTTGCCTAAATGTCACCATATAAACTTTATTATCAATCATTCTTGTGCTGTAAATAGTTTCACCAGGTGCAAGGTTTTCTACTTCTCCAACCTGTTTGAGATTTTCATCAAAAATGTAAAGGTTGTTAAGAGTCGTATTTCCAAGAGCAATGTCTTCAGATCCCCATCTTGTAGTGGCAATTCTGAAGTATCCACCAAACTCATCCATTGCGAACTGGTTGATTATATAGCCAGGAACATTTCCTTTCGCCTTGAATTCTATTTGGCCTTGATCTAGATTAAAAGAGAACAAGTCAGTACTAGTCTCCCAGCCTCTCCACCACATTCCGCTGTTTTTATTCAACGTCAAGTAAAGACTGTCTTTATCGGCATATAGAGTGTTCCCTCCTCCAATATACGTATCTACGTCGAGTCCGTCTACGGTTAAATTATTAAGGTCTATACCCATAGTATATAAAATACTGTTTTTGACATGTCCAGGAAAGTACATTATTTCTTCGTAGCCGATTGAAGTATTACTTATCTGGTTCATCTCATCCATTTCAATAATCGTAGGTTCTATCGGTTCTCCATAAAACATAGTTTGATTTGCTACCACATACACGTAGTCATCCACTAGACGCGCAGAAAGATAACTCGCCTCTACACCAAATGATTTAAGGAGCTTAGGGGCTTCATTTTCCAGGTTTCTTATGTCATAGCATTTAACCATCAGAACATCCTGTCTGTGCACAGGTATAATCATGATACGATTGTCTTCTTCAGATACTTGTACATCAGTAATTGTTTCATTACCAATAAGTATTAATTTTTCATCTGTTATAAATAACTGTTGTGGCCAAAAGCCTGCTTCCTGAACGGTATGAAGAACTTTCACGTTACCTCTGCCAGTTGTCATTATTTGCAGTTTCTTGTCGCTCAGAGCATAAATGAAATTTGCATCAATTTTAACAATATCAGCTTCATCAACACCTTCAACTTGAACATTTGTCTCAGAAACATCTGCTTCAGCGGTTTCTTCTCTTACTCCCTCAGATGGCGCCATGTCATTATCAAAAATGCCATCATCATAAGTTTTATAATAGCCATCTTGAGTATTATAAAATGACAGAAGCTTTTCATATTCAGCTTTGCTGTTCAGTTTCGGCAGTTCACTATCCAAACCTTTAAGTACGTCATGAATCCTGACAGTTGATGGCGTTAACAGACTATATGATTCAAATACCTTTTCCACTGTCTCTGTGGCTAAGTACATACGTCCATTTACGATTAGAGGAGCGGTAATACCATCTACGAGTACTCCGTTTATCAGCAAGTACCTCTCATCCGCTCTTACATATACTATGTCATCGCCTTTTTCAATTTCCACCATCCGAGTTTCCGATTGCCAGGTCACTTTATAGCCCAGCCCTTCGAATGTTTCCCTTAGTGGGATATAGTCCTTAGAAGAGTAAACGCTCTTGTTTACTTCCACATAGGTAGTCTCTGCTGATGTGAATGTAGGAATAACTGTGATTACCAACATTAGTGCCAATAACAATGCAATTGTCTTTTTCATGATTTCAACCTCATTTCTTTTTCGCTGTTTTACGATGTATATACCCATTCAATATAAAATTCATACAATTCATTTTGATTTCTGCGAAAAAAACCAGCGAAACATCGCTGGTTTTAAGGATCTGTCTTCGTTTGTAATTATTTATTCGAATAACTTAACACTGTTTTCAATCCATCAAATTTCCCACTCTATACTGCAATCTCTTCCATTACACCAACAAATTGACTGTTATAAAGGTCAGCGTAGAAACCATTCTGTATCATTAACGCTTCATGGTTTCCTTTTTCAATAATTGAACCTTCATTCATTACTAATATTATATCAGCATCCCTAATTGTCGATAACCTATGAGCGATAACAAAATTTGTACGACCTTCCATAAGTTTGTTCATCGCATTTTGGATTTGGATTTCAGTTCTTGTATCCACGCTACTAGTTGCTTCATCTAGTATCAATATAGAAGGATCTGCGAGTATTGCCCTGGCTATTGTTAGCAGCTGCTTTTGGCCTTGTGATATGTTATTGGCATCTTCGTTTAAAATTGTATCGTATCCCTTTGGAAGTGTCCTGATAAAGTGGTCAGCGTATGCAGCACTGGATGCTTCATATATTTCATTATCTGATGCACCTTCTCTACCATAAGCAATGTTGTCCTTAATCGATCCATTGAACAGCCATGTATCCTGCAGCACCATACCGAATTTATTTCTTAGATATCCTCTATCAAACTCGTTTATGTTGATTCCATCTACAGTAATTTCACCATCCTGTATTTCATAGAATCTCATAAGAAGATTAACAAGCGTTGTCTTTCCCGCACCGGTTGGTCCTACTATCGCAACAGTTTGACCGCTTCTTACATCAATACTCATGTCTTTCATCAACACTTTGTCTTCAGAGTATCCAAACTTCACATGATTGAATTTAACAACTCCATGCAGTTCATCAAATGTTCTTCCTTCTTCTACAGCAACCTCTTCTTCTTCATCAATTATTTCAAAAACTCTTTCTGCCGCTGCTATTGTCGATTGGATCATGTTAACAATGGATGCCGTTTGGACGATTGGTTGTCCAAAGCTTTTTGAATAACTGATAAACGCTTGAACGTCACCAATCGATATACTGCCTTTTGCGACTAATAGCCCTCCACCAACAGAAACGAATACATAACTGAAATTATTGACGATTGTCATCAATGGCATTATGATGCCTGAAATAAACTGGGCTTTCCAGCTTACTGCATATAATTCCTCATTAATTCTTTCAAATTCTTCAATTGATTGCTTCTCATGACCGAAAAGCTTCACCACTTGATGTCCAGTATACATTTCTTCAACATGACCATTCAGTTCACCTAATATCTTTTGTTGTTTCTTGAAATACTTTTGAGACTTCTTCGATATTTTTCTAGTAATCACTATACTCAACGGTAGTGTTACAAGTACAACAAGTGTCAATAATGGACTTATTGATAACATCATGATAATTACGCCAATAATTGTGATAACTGCAGTAATTAACTGTGTCATACTCTGTTCAAGAGTAGAACTTACTGTATCTATATCGTTTGATACTCTTGATAATATGTCACCATGAGGACGTGAATCAAAAAAACTTAAAGGCAATTTACCCAGTTTCTGATTTACATCCTCTCTCATCTCTCTAACGGTCAATTGCGCTACGCTAGCCATGATGAATCGCATGATATATGAAAATACAAAACTCGCAACATATAATGACCCTACAATAGCAAGAATATATAGGATGTAGCTAAAATCGATAGCCGCCCCAGGAGCACCATTCAGTTTCATGAAGAATCCTTCAAACAGTTTAGTAATTGCTTTTCCTAAAACCTTAGGTGTAACGATTGTAAATACGGTACTGAGAATCGCAAATAGTATCACAAAAATCAACTGAATTCTTCTAGGTTTCAAATAACGTAACAATCTTTTCAGAGTACCTTCGAAATCTTTTGCTTTTTCAACAGGCCTGCCCATCGCATGACCAGGTCCAAAGCCTCTTGAAGGTTTCTTTTCTTTTAAGTTATCGTTCTTCATGAAACCTCCTCCTCAGACATTTGTGATAATACTATTTCCCGATAAATCAAACTCCTCTTAAGTAATTCTTTATGCATACCAATATCAGCTATTTTACCGTCGTCTAAAACAATGATCTGGTCTGCGTTCATAACTGTAGTGAAACGTTGTGCAACGATTATCACTGTGCCTAATTTAGTCTCATTTTTTAATGCACTTCTAAGTTTTGCATCCGTTTTGAAGTCTAAAGCAGAGAAACTGTCATCAAATATATATATTTCTGGTTTTTTGGCTAACGCTCTTGCAATGGATAACCTTTGCTTCTGACCTCCAGATACATTAGTACCACCTTGTGTTATTTCTGATTCTATTCCATCATCCATCTTGGTAACAAATTCTGATGCCTGTGCAACCTCCAAAGCCTTTACAATCGTTTCAACAGACATGTTCTCTGAACCAAAACTGACATTTTCTTTGATGGTGCCCGAGAATAGTACCCCCTTTTGAGGGACAAACCCTATCTTTTTTCTCAATTGCTCTTGAGTCATATTCTTAACTGATATGCCGTTTAACAAAACATCTCCATCTGTAACATCATAAAATCTAGGAATCATGTTAACCAGCGTAGTTTTACCTGAACCTGTACCTCCGATAATAGCAGTTACTTGACCCGGCAACGCTTTGAATGATATGTCTTCAATGGCATTCTCTTCTGCGCCGTGATACTTAAATGATGCGTTTTTAAACTCTAACGTACCTTTTTCTGTGAATTTCTCTACTGAGTCAAAATCTTTTATGTCTGGATCGATATCTAGCACTTCATTGATCCTAGTCGCAGATACTGAAGCTCTCGGTACCATTACAAACACCATAGTAAACATTACAAGTGCGAACATTATTTGCATAACGTACTGGATAAATGCCATCAAGTCACCAACTTGCATGCCACCCATATCGATTCTGTATGAAGCTAACCAAACAATTACAATTGTTGTGATGTTCATCAAAAGCATCATTAGCGGCATTAACAGTGCCATGATCTTATTTACTTTGATTGTTGTGCCTGTAAGGTCATAATTGGCACTTTTAAACTTTTCCTTTTCTTTATCTACTCTATTGAAAGCTCTGATTACTCTAACACCAGTAAGTCTTTCACGCATAACGCGATTCAAATTGTCGATTTTCTTTTGCATCGATTTGAATAGTGGAATGCTGATTTTAGCAACGATTCCGATCACCACCGCTAGTACGAAAATAACTCCAATTAGAATCAATGATAGTTTTGCATCTTTAGACACCGCCATTATTATACCACCCACTGTCATGATCGGAGCTTTAACAACCATCTTAAACACTGCAAGCAAAAAATTCTGAACTTGTGTAATATCATTTGTCGTTCTAGTAATCAGAGATGCTGTACCTTTCTGGTCAAATTCATGGAGTGAGAAGCTCTCTACTTTTGTGAACACATGGTTTCTTAAATCTCTTCCAAATGCAGTGCCTGTCTTAGTTGATAGATAATTCGCAACCAAGGCAGCCACAGTACCTACTAATGTAACCAGAAGCATCAAGACTCCTGTACTTAAAATATAACCTGTATCGTTACCCACTATCCCTTTATCAACTATGTTTCCCATCAATGTAGGTAGATAAAGTTCTGACATTGATTTTATGAATATAAACAATACTAATCCAATAACCGAAGCCCAGTAAGGTTTTAAACTTTTAAATAGTTTTAACATACCTCTCTCCTAATCTTCAAGTTTGTCGAATATTGATTCAATTGTCTTGAAACTACTGATTAAAGTTTCAATATCTTCATCACTCAGCTGTTCGAATTTCTTCTGTAACACAGCTTTCATAACTTTTCTGTTTGCAGTAATACTTTTCTTACCTTCTTCTGTAATGAATAGCTTTATTACTCTTCTATCGTTCTCATCATTTACTCTTTCAACGTATCCAAAGTCAATGAGTCGCTTTGCAGCTTTAGTAAAATTAGGCTTAGAAATGAGCAGTTTCTCACAATAATGATTCATTTGCTGACCATCATCTTTCATTATTGTAAATAGTATCTTGTTATGTTGCCCTTGTATTTTATGTTCTCTTAATTCTTTGAATAGTCTTCTATGTACCATAGGATAAATATCCAATATGTATTTAATCAAATTCTCTCTAATCATATTTTACTCCTTTAATAGTTATACTGTATAACTATTATACTGTATAACTAATTTGTTCGTTTTGCAACTAATTTTTAATTAGTTAATACAAATTAGTA
>JABXKX010000491.1 GCA_013619035.1 Peptostreptococcaceae bacterium | reverse complement strand
TCTCACTTTTTATAAAATTATTTAAAAGTTCATAACCTTCTTCAGTTAAAATGGCTTCCGGATGAAACTGAACACCTGCTATATTTAATGTTTTATGAGCAATACCCATAATAATGCCTTCTTTTGTGTGAGCCGTAATCTTAAAACATTCTGGAAGAGTTTTAGGATCTAACATCAATGAATGATATCTGGTGACATTAAGTGGATTCTTTAGTGCTTTAAATAAGCCTTTATTATCGTGTACAATTGGAAAGACTTTTCCATGTACGGGTTCAGGTGATTTGATGATTTTACCACCAAATGCTTGTGCCATGGCTTGAAAGCCCAAACAAATCCCCAATATTTTAAACTCTTCTTTTAAGTCTCTAAGGATATCCATACAAATACCCGATTCATTTGGTGTACAAGGTCCTGGTGATAGAACAATCATTTCTGGATTTAACGTTCTAATCTCCTCTATTGTAATGGCGTCATTTCGATAAACCACAACATCTTCATACAACACTTTAAAGTATTGTACCAAATTATATACAAATGAATCGTAATTATCAATCATTAAAATCATAAAAAACTCCTTTTATCCTTTACAAATAGGATACATTAAATTATATTTAAACCATCTTATTTATAAAGGAGATGCTATGAAATCCCTTGGATTTACTTTTGATGAAAAAATTTTAAGAAACACTTCTATAGAAGCCTTCTTTGATGAAATACCTTCTATTGATAGTATGGAAATAGCACCAGACGAACGTATTCTGTCTATGCAAACATATAAAAAATTAGTAGGAAAACTACCTTCACATAATTTTCATGTGCCCTATTTTGTCAGAGAAAAGGCGTATGATTTTTCAAATGAAGATTACAAGAAGGATTATACCAAATTACTTTCCATTATAGAATCCTTACGTCAATATAGCGTAAAAAGGCCGTCTATCGTACTGCATGGATCAAGCCATTCTCATACTGCTACAGAAGAAACAAAAAAAGGATTGGATTTTTTGCTCAATTTTGTAGAACAGAAAAAAATAGATGTTACATTAACATTAGAAACATTACCACCAACTACTGCTTTTGGGAGTAGAGACCAAATACTTCAGATCATAAATGAATTTGATCATCCAAAACTTAAAATATGTTTGGACTTATGTCATGACTATTATAATTATGATCATTACGAACTCCCTAATGAAGCTTTTTTAGAACAAGTTCAGTATGTTCATATTCATGGAAAGGGTACTGAAAAACATCAATCCATTCAAAAATTTCCTGTTGATATCTTACAAAGTTTACAGTTAGATGTCACGTATAATTTAGAGTTATTGACTCAATTCTGCGAAACATATCAGAAGACTGTTATCTCAGATATCAAATATCTTCAAAAACACTTATAGGCAGTATACACTGCCTATATTAAATCTTTATCATTTTTTAAGTCTCTATATGATCCAATCATCTTACCGAGTAAAGGTCCTGCCAATACAATACAAATCATGATGATAATATGATCCATAAACCATATACCTGAAAGCACACCGCCCATTAATCCTAAATGACTGTACTGAGTTGAATAATATGATTTAGATTTTAAACCATGTACTTTACCAAAATGACTAATAATACCTTTAACTCTTGTATTGTAAGCTCTTCTTTGAATTTCTTTAATTTCTTCTGCTTTTTCTATTATGGACAAAGCTTCACTTAAATCATTCTTTAAGAACTCACATTTTTCACAAGTTGCTGACTCTTTTTCAAGTCTTAATGCTACTGTCATTAAATAATTTAATTGTAACCTCTTAATCTCAACTGGTAATAACTTCTCACCGAGTACAGTAATTCGACTCTCAATATCTTCTATCCAAATTGCCATAAAAAAATCCCCCTATTGTCTATCAGTATATCAGATTCAAGGGGATTTTAAAAATATTAGTCTTTGATTATTACAGCTGTTCCATAAACCATTAGTTCAGCAGCCCCTTGCATAATTGCCGAAGTTGCAAATCTAATATTAACAATAGCATTCGCTCCTTTGCTCTCAGCATCTTTAACCATTCTACCAAGAGCAATCTGTCTTGCATTTTCTAACATTTCAGTATACTCAGTGATTTCTCCACCAACAATTGTCTTTAGACCTGCAAGTAGATCTTTACCAATATGTTTTGATTGAATTGTACTGCCTCGAACCAGTCCTAATACTTCCGTAATCTCTTTGCCAGGTACTTCATTTGTATTTACTAGTAACATAATGCCCCCTTACTGGTTTAAAAAATCTATTAGTGCATCAACAAACTCATTATGTAATGGTAAGTCAATGTTTTGATAAGTCTTTGGTCTAACGACGCCTGTAACTCTTCTGGTACGTCTCTACTATAGTACCCATTCATTTAGCTTTAAAATCTCAACTAACTCGTTATAACTATTTTCTTCTACTTATCAGACAATCTACTCTACAAAAAGTTCATTAAATCATCAAATAAAGTTAATTGTTCTTGTTGTCTGTCTTCAAAGTTAGAAACCGTTAAACCAATTAATCGTATGGCAGTATTTAATCCAAAGTCATCTAACAAGTCATGTGCTACAGATTCTATATCCGAACTTTTATAAATATATGAATTTAAAGTCTTTGATCTTGTATGTTGTATAAAATCAAATGTTTTAAGTTTTATGGTGACTGTTTTAGCACTGATATGTTTGCCTTCTAAAATTTCTTCTATCTTTTTAGCAAATTTTGATAAATATGGTTTTAAGTCTTCTACATCCTCTAAATCTTTACTTAAAGTTGTCTCGGTACCAATAGATTTCCTTCCACCAGACTCAGAGGACACCTCTCTATTATCAATACCATTGATACGATCATAAACTTCTGAACCCATTTTTCCTAAATATGTATCAAAAAATTCTTTGTCATAATTAAGCATATCACCAATGGTATAAATACCAATTTTATTGAGTTTTTCCACCGACTTTTTACCAAGTCCATGCACTTTCCTGATTGGTAATGGGATTAAAATCTCAGGAATCATCTCTCTTGTGATTTCTTTAATGCCAGCAGGTTTGTTCCAATCGGATGCCAATTTTGCTAAAAACTTATTATACGATATGCCAACCGATAGGGTTAAACCTATTTCATCTAAAATACGCTTTTTAATATGTTTAGCAATATACATAGGCGAATAAAATAAATCAGTAACATCTAAATAAGCTTCATCAATTGAAACCACTTGTACCTTATCGCAGATACTATAAAGTATTTCAAATACTTGTTTACTCACTTCAGAATATCGATGATGATCCCCTCTTACAAAGATTGCATCGGGACATAATTTTTTGGCCATAAATGTCGGCTGCGCAGAATGAACACCAAATTTTCTAGCTTCATAACTACAGGTAGCAACAACACCTCTATCAGAAGAACCTCCAACTATAACCGGTTTTCCTCTGAGTTCTGGATGATCCAATTGTTCTACCGAAGCAAAAAAAGCATCCATATCCACATGTAAAATCCTTCTTTCCATTATTTTCTAATTCCAAATCCGCCATAAAGAGGTTTTGTATCCATTACTGTGATAACTGCGTTTTCTTGTTTCGCCTTAACGGTATCTAAAAGTAATCTTACGCGTCTTCTTTTAACGTACATAAATAAAATATTTCTTTCGAAATTCAGACCTTCACCTTGAACTACCGTTACAGCAAATTGCTCTTCTCGTAAGTCTTTTGCCAATTGAGGACCATGTTCTGCTTTAACAATAATTTGAACTTGTGATAATCCAATACCAATTTTTTCTTCTAAAACACTGCCTAAATAGTTTCCAATTGAAAATCCAAGGGCATAGAATACTGCTTTAATCGGATCTGCCATTAAATCATTCATAACGAAGGTTACAATAAAAATCCATAGTGTCACTTCAAAAAAAGCGACGACTGCTCCTAATTGTCTCTCACCTTTAGTGATAAAAACAATTCTTAATGTCATCAAAGACACTTCAATTAATAAAATAAAATACTCATTATATCTCCTCCACGAAAACATCATAAACACAACCATTTACAGTTACTCTAAAGTTTCTTCTATCATCAGAATAGTTCAGTTTCTTTAGATCATCTACCCACTGCTTCTTGGCCTCAATAGCTTGTTCTAAAGTAACCGATTCAAAAGAAATTTTATCACCTGGTTTCATTTGAGCCAAACGATTTAAATCACATGAAATAACAGTCCCTATTCTTGTGTAACCACCAATGGTTTGAGCATCTCTAAGCATAATCATCGGTTGACCTGATTTTGGTATTTGAATTGCACCAGGAACAATCGGACTTGATATGATATCAGCTGACTCTTTATGTATTAAAGACTCACCCTTTAATCGCATCCCCATACGGTCTAATTCATTCGTTACTTCATACGTATGATCAAACAAGACTTCAGTTTCTTTAAAGGCATCCGCTTCATAACCAAGTAATACCCTAAGGGGCCCGGAACGCTCTAATTTAACCACCTGAAAGTGTTCTTTAAATGAAATAACATCTACATCTACCTCGTCACCTTTTTTTAACGCCCTACCTTTATAACCACCTGTACTTATTTTAGTATAAGTACTTGTACTGTTATATAACTCTTCTAATATCAATTTATCTGAAAAAGCAATATAACTTCTAAAGCCTGATTTTAGTCCTTTAAAGGATAAAATATCACCTGATTTAACAGGTATTGTTTTATACATTGTCACAGCTCTATTGTTAAGTATCGGTGTCATATCTGCACCCGTAATCGCTATCGACATTTCTTTTAAGAATTCAATTTTAGCACCTGTAAAAGTCATCTCTAAAGCAGCTTGTTTCTGACCCACTAATTTGTTGGCGATGATTAAACTTTCAATATCCATTGCACCAGAGATTGGCATACCTTGATTCTGATACCCTAATCTGCCATGGTCTTGAAAAGTAGAAAACATACCCGGTTCTAATATTCTAAATCCTAACATGTAATCACCTCAACTTTATACAATCCTTTTTCTACTTCGGATTGAATTTGTTCAAAAGTCTTCTTATCAATGGGTACGAATCTAACATATTCCCCCATATTTAATAGTGTTGCAGACTGCTTCTTATCAAATAAATCAATCGGAGTTTTGCCAATAATATTCCAACCGCCAGGTGTATCTAACGGATAAACACCTGTCTGTAAACCACCAATGCCAACTGAACCCGCTTCTATTTTAGTACGTGGCACTTCTAATCTTGGTGTTTCTAGTGAGGTCTCCATACCTCCTAAGTATGGAAAACCTGGTGTAAAACCAATCATATAGACCAAGTAGTCTCTTCCTGAGTGTAATGTTATAACTTCTTCAATTGATAACTTTGTATGATTAGAAACCCGTTCTAAATCTAATCCCAGCTCATAACAAACAGGGAGTTTAATGACACGTTTTTCAAGTTTGATTGCAGCTTTATCATAAGAAATCTCTTCTATATTTTTTTTGAGTGTATCGTAATCTATTTCAAACAGATCATAATACAACATCAAACTATTATAACTCGGTATCAGCGATAAAACACCATGCATATGAGATAATTTATCAAAATAGAATTTAACTTTATAATGTGTTTCTTCTGATATATCCTGACCGAGTCTTATTAAAAGGCTCTCTTCATTTATGGGTGAAATATTCATATTAAACCTCTAGTGATTGTATTTTAATAGATTGGTTTGTAAGTGTTTCTCTCAAACGACTTACCAGTTCTATACCATGTGCATTATCACCATGAATACAGATACTATCCCCTTCTAAAACCTGTTTATTACCATCATAATCAACGATTTCATGTTGTTCTATAATAGATAAACATTGCTTGATGCTGTCTTCAACTTTATCGATAACAGCACCTTTTAAATTTCTGGATACCAATTTCTTCTCTTTTGTATATCGTCTATCAGCAAATACTTCTCTAGCAACTTTAAGTCCAACATCGATACCGGCTCTAATCATTTCAGAATCTGATAATCCCATTAAAATAATTGAAGGGTCAATATCATAGATTGCTTGAGCTATAATTCTTGCAACCTCGTAATCCTTTGCTGCTAAATTATAAAGTGCGCCATGAGGTTTAACATGTTGTAATTTACCACCTTTAATCTCAACAAATCCTTTTAAAGCAGAAATCTGATAGATCATCGATGCTCTTAAAGCTTCTTTTGACATCGCCATATCTCTTCTACCAAAACCTTGTAAATCAGGATACCCAGGATGTGCACCTATTGATACCCCTTTATTTATTGCAAGCTCTACAGTCTTTTCCATAATTTCTGGATCACCAGCATGACAACCACAGGCAATGTTAACGGATGTTACATAGTCCATAATCATCTCATCATTTCCCAAGGCATATATGCCAAAGCTTTCTCCTAAGTCACAATTCAAATCAATCTTCATCGTTTCCTCCAAGTAGCAGTTAATCTACTATAATATCTAAAGCGTTTTTATCACCTTTTATTTCCAAAATTAGTTTATGAGGAATACAGACAATCATCTCACCAATTTTTGAAACATGACTATGATCCACACAGACTTGATTCAAACAATTGGCTTCTTCTACCCATACCTCACCATCTTGAATATATATGACATTATATTGA
>JABXKX010000348.1 GCA_013619035.1 Peptostreptococcaceae bacterium | reverse complement strand
AGCGTCAGATGTGTATAAGAGACAGGTTAGAAACAGAGTATAAAATACTATTTAGACTTATACTTTGTTGTGGTTTAAGAAATTCTGAAGCTTGTTGCTTAAAAGCATCTAACATAGATTTAAAGAATGGCAAATTAACCATCATACATTCAAAAGGTGATAAAGATCGTATTGTTTATCTTTCAGAAGATTTAAACCACCTTTGTCATAATTACAAAGTTTGGCTGGATTCAAAATCTACGGAAGTAACAGAATGGTTTTTCCCTGGACGAAACATTAAAGACCATATCCTTAAAACCAGTTTAGATCGTAAATTTAATGAATTTTGGAATGCCACAGAAATCTCAAAACGCTGTGATAAAAAACCTACTGTACATAGTCTTAGACATGCCTTTGTCATAAAACGATTAAATTTATGGATGTCAAATAACGTAGAATTTCATGTAATGATGCCTTACTTAAGTAACTTCTTAGGTCATTCAGGACCAATGGATACACACTACTATTATCATCAAACAAAAGAGGCCTTTGCAATCATTCGAAGAAAAGATAAATATGCTAAAGAAGTAATTCCAGAGGTGAAAGAATATGAATAAGAAGAAAATGAATCAATTATTCTTTTCAAAAACTAGAGATTTTCTAGAAATATATCTAGAAAAGCAGTGTAGTCGGAGCCCTCATACGATTAAAGGTTATAGGGATGCTTTGACTATTTTCAGAAGATTTGTTACTGCACAAGGTTTGTCGATGATAGAGTTTAGTTTCGAGGATTGTACTAGGAGTTTTGTATTAACTTTCTTAGAATACCTTCAAGAAGTGGGATATGCAAAATATACTTGTAATCAAAGGTTAGCAGCATTAAAATCATATTTATGGTATGTAGCTGATGGTGACATAACTTATCAACAAACAGCATTAGCAATCTCGCGTGTCCCTTTTTTAAAAGATCCTGAAAAGGAAAAAGAAATAATAAATAAAAAATGTTTAACAGCTCTTCTATCAGCCCCAACAAATAGTAAGATTGGGATACGAGATACAACAATCATGGTGGTATTATATGATACAGCAATAAGGCTTTGCGAATTATTAAGTTTAAAGGTTTCTGATGTAAATCTTGAAAAAGCAACTCCATATCTTAGAATTCATGGCAAAGGAGATAAAGAAAGAATTGTCTCTATTTCTGATAACACAATAAATCACTTAAAACATTACTTAAAGATATATCATAAAAATATTCATTTGAATGCAGAGTTTTTATTTTACACAATTATCCATGGTATTACAAATGCTATGTCACCTGGAAATGTAGAAAGAATAATTGATAAATATGCAAAAAAAGTCAGAGAGGAGTATCCAGAATGTCCTCGAAAAATTCATCCCCATATGCTTCGAAGAACGAGAGCTACTAATCTCTACCAATGCGATATAGAGCTTGAACTCATATCTAGAATTTTGGGTCATGCTTCAACTCAAACTACACGAATTTATGCAAAACCCACATTATCAATGATTAAGGAAGCTATGGAAAAGAGTAATACAATGATTAGGCAAGAAGAACCTAAGTGGCCTGAAGATGAATCAGAAATAGCCAAATATTTTGGTTTAAGGTGATTTAGTTATCCTCATCTTTTTAGTAGAAGCCGTTGATTTAAGCAGCTTTCAATAAAAGATGAGGATAATAATAATATGTGTATAAGGCAAGATTATTTGAAATTACACAATTACCATCTTTCAAGTAATTCATAAACTCTTGCTTATTATTCTTCGCGTAATTAATTGCTGTTACCAGTTTCCCTTTAGGAAGAGTAGTATTACTCGATAGCGTTTCATCAATCCATGACCAAAAGGCCTCCAAAACTGGTATTTCAAGTTTTAGACGCTGTTTCATTCTTTCATCACTATCTAATGTAATTAATTCTTTTTCAATTTCAAATAATTGATTACAGTAATTAACACCTTTACTAGCTAGTGAATCGGCTGCATTTTTCATATTTTGGGGTAGTGCATCTACAAATTTTCGTCTCAGATGCGCCCAGCACATACACCTTATTACATCAGGAACCTTGTTATATCCTGCATAAGCATCTGTATGGACATAACCTTCAAATCCCTTTAGAAATTTCTGTGGATGTGATCCATGACGACCTGGTTGATAATCAAATATCCTAATTGGTTGTGAACACGACACTGCGGTTCCATAAACCCACATATAGGATTTAGTTGTGTTCTTACGACCGTCTTCTTTCATGACTTGAAGGGTCGTTTCATCAATGTGAAGATGAGTTTGTTTTAACATCTTCTGACGTAACAAATCAACTAATGGTATCAGCCAATCCCACGATGCAATCATTAACCAATTTGCCATTGTGGCTCTAGTTAATTTTACGCCAGACAATTCCCATTCTTTTTCTTGACGATATAAAGGCATTCCATTAACAAACTTCTGATGAGCAACCCAAGCTACAGTACTAGGCGAAGCCATAGAATGTTGGATAACAGGATAGGGCATTGGTGATTTTTCTATGTATGGGTCATTATTTTTTCTGCAAGTTCGACACTCATAAGAAATACGGTAATGATCAATTACTTTAACACTAGCTGGTATAAACTCAATTTCTGTGCGTACAAACTCTTCACCGATTGGTACTAAATCAGAATCACATGTTTCGCAATAAAGATCTTCTTCTGCTAATGCAGAAATACGTTTTTCTCGTGGTAAGTCTTTTAATAGTTCAGCTCTTTGACCTTTATATTTTTTTCGACGATGTCTCTGAACATCTTTTAGATCTGGTTAAGGAGCATTTTTATCAGCTTCATTTTCAACTTCATCAAAAAAAGATATTTGACCATCAATAAGAACAGAAGTTTGTTCAGAACTCCTACCATAAAGTTTTTTGGTCAAATAATCTACTTTTTCCTGAAGAACATGGTTTTCATCGCGTAAAATTTTGTTTTCATTTTCTAAATTTGATAGTCGATCACAAAGTAATTCGAACTTTTTTTCTAGTGTCATAATAGCTCCTGTAATAGATGTTTTACTATAACTATTATAACATGAAAAACGTGCAAAACCCACTTATACCAATGGTTTAATAGATTGAATAATTGATTTTATTTTCAGCTTTTTTACCGCTTTAGGTTGTTTGATTGATAAACCTTCAAGTAACCAACGTAACTCTTGTTTAGTGATAGTTTTTACTTCTTCAGGATCATTAGGCCATTGAAAAGAACCACATTCTAAGCGTTTATATAATAGAAGGAAACCATCTCCTTCCCAGTAGAGTGCTTTTATTCTATCACGGCGTCTGCCGCAAAATAAGAATAAACTATTTTCATAAGGACTTAACTTAAAATTTTGTTCTACAAGTGCTGCTAATCCATCAATTGCTTTACGCATATCTGTATGCCCACAGGCAATATAAATTTTTTCAACTCTTGAAGTATCACCTAACATGACTGAGTACCATTATACTATTTTCTATTAACTCCGCAGATGCAGCGTTAGTAAATTCTAAAGTGATACCACTAACGGATACTCGCGTTGCAAATGATTGATCTATGTGCTGAGTTTCTGTAATTAACTGATGAGTCTCAATTGGCACTATGTTTGAAGTTTGAGCCTTTACAGCTGGAAGATTGTCACAAGCCATTTGTCTTATTCGTTTAAGCCAATAATAATATTTAGCTGGTTTTACAGAATTTTGCTCACACCATTTAGCAACGGTTAAACCACTTTCCATTCGAGTTTGTATGATTTCAGCCCATTGCTGGAGCTTCATTTGTCTGGTTAATGTAGTGCTATCCATACTTAATTCCTCCATATATACTTTTAAAGCTTTAAGAGTAACTTTTAAAACTTTAAAACACTTTGAGATTATCTAAGATAATTATCTCATGGAGGGCTAACTAATTCCATACACTATGTTATTAGACGCTTACAGTGAGTTGATTATTTATGATAGTCAACACTTTTGTTATAAAGGACTTTGCTAGTTTTAATATGAAGTTCACCATCTGTAATAGAGTAAATTGGATTGATTCTGCTCAATCGAATCATAATGAAATAATTCTTTAGAACAAGAATTTTGTCTTATAAATAAAGGTTTGAGAAAAAAATGAAAACAATTAAGATTTAATAGTCTTGCTACATTACTTTCATAATTTTTTTGCTATAATTGAAGTGGTAGTATTTAGTGGAAATACAAGAATAATAGGAGTTATATGGATTTATATAAAAGAACTGGAGAGCGGTTGTTTGTGCCTCTAACCAGTAAAAATAAGAGAATTTATATCAAAACATTGTTATTGTTATATGAACAGTTTAAATTAGAATGGCGTATTAGCAGGAGTGAATTATCTGCTATGCTGAGTAATGCTTTGAATGAAGACTATGAGTTGTTCCAATTTGATGAAGAGGATGATAAAAGTTATTCTGGATTTTCTAAATTAATCATTAGGAAGTTAGAAGAAGGCAAATGGATAGAATATGAATATGGCGAAAAAGACTTTGAACAGTATATTATAATCCCTGAATATGCTCTTATTTTTATGGAAGCCATTGATGAAATTGTTAATGGTAGAGTGATTGAGTATAACACCTATGTTTTTACAACGTATTCAGGTTTGAAACTTGCTGAAACTACGGGTAAAGATTATTACAGTGCATTACTATCAGCCCATAACAATACTGAAGAGTTAATGAAGAAATTAAAAACTCTTTTAAATAACATCAAAAGTTATCATAAAAACCTTTCTGTACATTCTTCTGTAAAAGCTATAGCAAAAGAACACTTTGATGAGTTTAAATCAGCAATTGCGGATAAAATTTACCATCCTCTAAAAACTTTTGATTCGGTTCCTCGGTTTAAAACACCTATTATTGGTATCATAAATGATTGGTTAATGAGTGATGTTATTTTAGATCAAATTGTTTCGGATGGTATCAAAAGAAAGCAGTTTAAAGCAGATATAGCTTACAATGAAGTCATCTTTATGATGCAGTCTATTATAGATAAGTATGATAAAGTCGATTCTATGTTATCCATAATTGAT
Source organism: Peptostreptococcaceae bacterium (assembly GCA_013619035.1). The sequence goes on along the minus strand of JABXKX010000348.1, from coordinate 1,604 downwards.
CAGAAAAACACAGCTTATACAAAAGCGACTGTAGAGAGAATGGATTACATGTTAAATGTAGATGGCAGTATCAAAGGCAAACTGGTAAGAATCTTACAAGGGATCAATGATTATGAACAAACATCATTTGAAACCTTTAATGTCAGTTCCTTAACCAGTTTAAATGCTTCTTCACTGTACAAACAAAGAAAAATTATTGAGAGAAAAACAAGTGAAATGGACGTTTTACCAATTGATGAAATAGATGTTACCAGCGAAATCTATGATTTGAAGACTCAGATAGATTCAAGTTACAGCAATAAAAAGATTATGAACTACATGCACTTACTTTTAGAGGATACAGATGAAATTCACACAGAGGATATAGTCATTGAAGATGATGATGCTTATATCAAACTTATTTTAAGTCTACTGAAATACGATGATAAAGAATCGTTTTATGATATAGAATTTAAAGAAGATAGAATTTTAAAAACTGATTATGTTGTACCGGGTATGGTATTTAAGAAGAAAGGCAAATAATGTTTGATATATATTACGATAAACTAAGCAGTAAAGACAAAGAAGAGTTTAAATTTGTTGTGAATAAACTGTTACTAGAAAATTATATTCTCAGGGATATTTACTCAGAGAAAGATAAAATGATGCGCACAAATTATGATTATAGATTTATTGAAAGACATAAAACAATGATGGAGTCCTATTTAGAGTATTCGGGATGGCAGCTTTCCATTGATAATAAATATGGTGTTGCTTATGTCACAAATGTTTATGAATTAAACAAAGTTTCTTTTAATAAAATGAGTACCATTTTCCTATTGGTTCTAAGATTAATCTACGATGAAGAAAGAGAAAAGTTATCACTTAAATCAGAAGTCATGATCACAACACATGACTTGATATCAAAACTTTTAAGTGTTGGCGTTTTCAAGAAAAAACCGGCCAATAAAATGATTGAAACCATACTTGGACAAGTCAGTAAATACAATGTCTTATCAAAGGGTATGGGGTCTTGGTCTGATGCGGAAACGAAGCTGGTCATTTATCCAACCATATTATTTATTATGACAGATGCTAAAATAAACGAGTTGGTGAATCTAATAGAATCTGGTGATGAGGAGGGTGTAGATGAAACATATTAAACGCATGTTGATATTAAATTGGCATTATATTCATAAAGAGCTAGTTGAATTTGAAACAATAAATTTTCTAACCGGTAAAAACGCTTCTGGTAAATCCACACTTATAGATGCCATGCAGCTCCTGTTACTTGGTGATACAGCAGGACACTTCTTTAATAAGGCTGCTAATGATAAATCAAAGAGAAATTTACTGGGTTATTTAAAAGGTGAGTTATCAGACAATGATACAACTTTTAATTATTTACGAAACAATAATTTTTCATCACACTTGGTGATGGAAGTTTTTGACGATCAACTTAAAAAATTCTCGTTATTTGGATTTATAGCTGATGTGACAGGAGATAAGTATACACATCAGTTTTACACTGCAGAGGGTTCGTTACCTGAAGATAGGTTTATAACAGATAATTATGCAAAGTCTATTCAGGATGTAAGAAGTTATTTTAAAAATCAACAGATTAA
>JABXKX010000097.1 GCA_013619035.1 Peptostreptococcaceae bacterium | reverse complement strand
AGTATCTTGTATCACTTTTGATAAGTATAATGAAATGAGTTTACTTTCATGTTTAGTCAGAGTAACAGCATGACTGGTTTTATGAAGTTTTGCTTTTTTACCATTGTATATATCACTTATAAGAGTATCCAAAACACATTCGAAATATTTGTGATTATGGCCTGAATCAACACCTGAGAAGTAAAAAATATAAGGATGTCCAATGGTATCTAAAGCATAGTGACTTAAAAATCCTGCCAAATAAGCGAACTCTTTATGAATAGCGGATGTTTTAATCTTTGATTTATAGAATCCCATAGGATCCATTGAAATGGCATGTTTGATACGTTTGGCACTATTGATAAAGAATTCATTAATCATACTGGTATGTATCATATCACCGTTATCACCCATTTGATTAGAGTTTAACCAAGGCTGTGGTTTGTAATAAAAGAATAAATCAGGTCCTTGTGCCCCTAAATTAAAGACTTTTTTATTGGCTAAAATGATGTCTTTGACATCACTGTTTAATGTTTTAGTCGTTTCATCAGCACATATTAAATGACATAAAATATCCGGCATAAAATCCTCCTTTTGGTTAATCTATAGTATAAATGTATAGAATAAAGTATAATTTGTCAATTGGCGTATTAACATGATTATAACTTTATATAATATTATATATGATATAATATTATAAATACAACAAAACTCGAGAAAGGAATTCTATGAAATTTACTAAACAAGAAATTAGTTGGGTTTTATATGATTGTGGTAACTCAGCGTACTCAATGGCAATTACAACCGCATTACTGCCAATTTATTTTGGTATGTTCCGAGAAGGGTCAACAATGGATTTAGGTTATTTTAACTCCATTGCAAGTTTCATCGTTGCACTTATTAGTCCGATACTGGGTACGATTGCTGATTATAAGGATACAAAAAAACGATTTTTTACTTTCTTCGCTTTATTAGGTATTATTTTCACTGGAGCATTAGCGGTGGTACCTAGTGGTGTTTGGCAATTATTAATTGCTTTTTATATTATAACAGTTGTTGGTTTTTCTGGTGCTAATATTTTCTATGATTCATTCTTAGTGGATATATCAGACAACTCTCGTATGGATAGAGTTTCAGCAAGTGGTTTTGCATATGGCTATATTGCTTCAGTTATTCCGTTTGCAATCTCTTTAGGCATTGTCTTTGTCATTGGGCAAGACAATATGTTGGGTTATCAGTTAGGATTTGTGATTACAGCATTATGGTGGGGCTTATTCACCATTCCACTTCTTAGAAATGTCAAACAAGTACATTACATAGAAAAAGAACCAAGACCCGTTTACAATAGTTTTAAGAGACTGGGTAGAACCTTTAAAAATATAAAATCTCATAAAACGATCATGATTTTTATGTTAGCTTACTTCTTATATATTGATGGTGTGGGTACCATAATTAAGATGTGTGTGCCATATGCCCAAGAAGTTCTTGGTAGTGATGGCTTTGATATGTTTGTGATGTTAGGTATTTTATTGATTGTACAACTGATTGCTTTTCCATGTGCGATTATCTATGGAAGACTTGCAAAAAAATACTCAGCAAAACGCATGTTAATTGTAGGTATTATTACTTATATTATTGCTACAATGTATGCATTTACAATGAATAGCATCGATGATGTGTTTGTATTAGGTGCGATGATCGGATCGGCTCAAGGTGGTGTTCAAGCACTTAGCCGTTCGTATTATGCTAAGATTATTCCTAAAAAACAATCGAATGAATTCTTTGGATTCTACAATGTGTTTGGAAAATTCGCTGCAATATTAGGACCATTATTAATGGCGTTAACAACAACGATTACAGGTAATGGCAGGTATAGTATTTTAGCCATTATTCCATTATTTATATTGGGTTTATTGGTATTCATGAAATTACCAAATGATGCTGAATTAGAATAATAATTGAAAGGACATGAGAATGTCCTTTTTTCTATTGTAGAAACCCTTCTGCCCGTGTATAATCATCATAAGATAATATTTAGGAGGGCGAATGAATAATAGTAATGATTTGACACAAGGAAAAATATTTACATCTATTTTGTTTTTAGCACTGCCTATTATGGGGACATCATTTGTACAAATGGCTTATAACCTAACCGATATGATTTGGATTGGGAAATTAGGCAGTGATGCTACGGCAGCAGTTGGTACTGCGGGTTTCTATATGTGGTTTGCGATGGGGCTTATTTTTTTGTGCAGAATAGGTGCAGAAGTGTTGGTTTCACAAAGTGTCGGGAGAAAAGATTTAGAAGCAACAAAGAAAATTGTTCAGAACGTACTTCAGATGGTATTGGTTTTTTCTCTGATTTCCATGGCGGTTGTTTTGTTATTTAAGTCAGAATTAATTGCATTTTTTAATATAAGAGAAACACATGTTGTTGAAGCTGCAACCACATATTTGAGTATTGTAGCCCTCGGGTTTGTGTTTACGTTTTTAAATCCAATATTTACTGCCATATTTAATGGTTATGGTAAGAGTGGTGTGCCTTTTGCAATAAACACCATTGGCTTGGCATTTAATATTATATTTGATCCTTTACTTATTTTTGGTATAGGACCATTTCCTCAATTGGGTGTTGCTGGTGCTGCAATAGCAACTGTATTTGCTCAGTTAGTTGTTACAGGCGTATTTATCATTTATATAAAATCAAATAAAGACATTCATATGTTTGAAGGCCTTCATATATTCAACAAACCTGATTTTACTAAGGTCAAAGAAATTGCAAAAATTGGTTTGCCTGCTGGTGTACAAAGTATTTTATTTACACTGATTGCCATGTTTATTGCTAGAATTATAGCGGACTGGGGTGCTGTTGCAATTGCGGTACAGAAGGTTGGTAGTCAAATAGAATCTGTTTCATGGATGACGGCTTCAGGATTTGCCACGGCAACAAGTACATTTGTTGGACAGAATTATGGTGCAAAAAGATATGACCGTATCAAACAAGGTTATAGAATCTCTTTGATTATTATGGCTATAATAGGATTTATTACAACAGCATTAATACTAACATTCCCAGCTCAAATATTTAAGGTTTTTATCAATGAGCCGGTAGCACTAAAAGAGGGCATTATCTACCTCAAAATTCTAGGTTTGTCACAATTGTTTATGTGTATAGAGATTGTAACCAATGGTGCTTTTAATGGTCTTGGAAAGACGATGCATCCAGCTGTAAACAGCACTTTATTTAATGCATTAAGAATACCACTGGCACTTATTTTGTCTGCAACTACACTTTCTTTAAGCGGTGTATGGTGGAGTATAACGATTAGTAGTATACTAAAAGGGACGGTAATTGTACTGTTATTTGTAACGGGTTTAAGTAAAATTAAGAAAGAATTAGAAAACCCTTTAAAGGAGGTCATATGAATCAATCAAGACTCAATAGAGTCATCGAGAATATGAAAAAAGATGGTATAGATCAGTTGATTATTTCAGCACCAAACTCTTTGTATTATCTTTTAGATGAAATGTTCCATCCTGGTGAAAGATTATTGGTGTTGTATGTTAATAAAAATGGAGACCATGCACTAATTGTTAATGCCTTGTTCCCTAATGCACAATCATTAGATACAAAAGTAATTTTCTATAACGATACGGAAGATCCGATTACTTACTTAAAAGATCTTTTAATAGAAGGTAACTTTGGTACTGATAAAGAATGGGCTGCTCATTTCCTAGTGAGATTAATGAAGCAGTTACCTAATTTAGAAATTGAAATTGGCTCAGTTAGTGTTGACGCAGCGCGTATGCAAAAAGATGCTGATGAAATTGCTAAAATGAAACATGCTTCATCGGTAAATGATGAAACTATGAAAAAAGTTGTAGATCTTTTAAAAGAAAAGAAATTCTCTGAGAAAGAGTTACAGAAACAAATTCCTGGATTGTACGAGTTAAATAATACTTTTGAAGTCTCATTTACACCATCGGTTTGTTATGGTGAAAATGCAGCAGTACCACATCATAATCCAGGTCAAGCGATGCCTCCAGAAAATCAAGCCATTCTAATTGACATGGGTGGTAGAACCAATGGATATTGTTCAGATATGACAAGATCATTCTACTATGGTGAACCTTCTGAAGAATATAGGAAAGTATATGATTTGGTTTTAAAAGCCAATCTTGCAGGTATAAAGGCTGTAAAACCAGGCCTTAAACTTAAAGATGTAGACAATGCCGCTAGAAAAGTAATTGCTGATGCAGGTTATGGTGACTATTTCACACATAGAACTGGTCATGGTATTGGTATCGAAGTACATGAATTTCCAGATGTAAGCAGTGTATGTGATATGGTGTTGGAAGAAGGTATGACTTTTACCATAGAACCTGGAATTTACTTAGAAGGTAAATTCGGTGTAAGAATTGAAGATGTTGTATTGGTTACTAAAGACGGTTGTGAGATTTTAAACAGCTATCCCAAAGCGTTACAATTATTATAGACAGGACTCTATCTTCGGATAGAGCCTTTTTTTACATCTAAGGTGTAAATCGATTGGCAACTTGGACTCTTAATTGCAGCAGGTTTTGCGATCATAGGTATGGTACTTACTTTTATTATTAAAGCATTAAAACAAGAGATGGTTAATTTAAATAAAGTAGCATAAAAAAAAGAGCGAAAGCTCTTTTTTAGTCTACAGTAATATATGACCATTTTTTTGATTTGAATCTTAAAAAGATTACAAAAGCAAAGAATAATATTGAAATGATTTCCGCATACCAGACGCCTGAAACACCTGAATCGAGGTTGATGATAAAAATATATGCCAGTGGTAGGAATAGTATCCATAGTCTAGCGATGGTATAATACATCAATCGTCTTGTATCTCCAGCACCCCTTAAGGCGCCACCCATTACAATCATAAAGTTAAGCCCTGGTTGATTGAGTGCCATAAATGGAACAACAGGAAGTCCTATTAGTACAATCGCTACTTCTGGGGTGAATGCTTTTATTAAAAGCTCTGGGAAGAGTACGAATACAATTGCTATAAAACTGCCCCATGCAACACCTAAGAAAGCAGAAGCAAATCCAACTTCAGTAGCTTTGTGAATGTCTTTTTCACCAATAGATTTACCAACCAATGTAGCAGCTGCAATTGAAATACCAACTGCTGGCATAAACGATAACGATTCAATCTGAATAAGTATTCTAAACAAGGTTTCTGAATCGGTAGCCAGTTTTGCGACAATAACACCAATAACTACAAATGATAATTGCATCAAACCTTGTTCGATTGCGCCAGGCCAACTGATTCTAAATAGTGGTTTAATAATCTTCTTATCAAAGAAGAATTTAAGTTTTAACTTCATGTGACTGTCTTTAAAATAAAGCTTATAAGTATAAATACATACAGCGATTATTCTCGAAATTGAGGTAGCCCATGCAGCACCTGCTATACCCATCTCAGGGAATGGACCGAAACCGGTTATTAAGACGTAGTTACCAATGATGTTAAAAACATTTACAACACCTGTGACGTACATTGGTGTTTTGGTATCGCCTGATCCTCTTAAGATAGCTGCAAATGAGAAGGATAAAAACATTGGGATTAATCCAACTAAGATGATCGTAAAGTAGATCACCGAATTGGTAAATACCTCAGGTTCAATATCGTATATTCTAAAGATATCTTCACGAATCACTAAAGATATTATCAGCATAAATCCGCCAACGATTAAATTTAACAACATATTTTGCTCAGCTATGTGTTTTAGTTTTTTGTAATCCTTTTCTCCATAAGCTCTTGATATAAGAGCAACAGCTCCTGTATTAAAAGAAGAGAAAGTAAAGATTAACATAAAAATAATTTGATTTGAAAAGCCAACAGATGCGATGGCACTTGCACCGATCAATTGTCCTAGCATAATTGTATCTGCAACACCCAACATGGTATTAAGCGCCATCTCAATAATAGCGGGTAATGACAATGCAAGAATGGAAAGAATCAATGCCTTTTTTTGTTTAAGTAATTTCATTATAGCTCCTTTATACTTCTATCATTCTAACACAACTTTTTATAAAGTAAATGCATAATAGATTTAAAAATATATTTGGTGTAAAATTGAATAAGGGGGATGGGTATGGCTTGGATAAAAGTAATTAAAAAAGAAGAAGCAACGGGTGAATTAAAAGACTTATACGACCATGTATTAGAGGGTGGAGATGAGGATATAGATAATATTTTATCAATACATAGCTTACATCCAAAGACTCTAGAAGCACATTTAATGATGTATGAAGAATTAATGCGAGGAGAGAATAATCTTTCAAAGAAACAACGGGAAATGATAGGTGTTGTGGTTTCGAGTTTAAATACATGTGATTACTGAACGACTCATCATGGCGAAGGTCTTCGCAAAAACTCAAATGACGCATTATTAGAAGCGGTTAGAAGTGATTATAAAACTGCTGATATTACAAAACAAGAAAAAATTATGTTAAGATATGCTGAAAAACTCACATTAACACCAGGGCAAATGGTAGAAAAAGATGTGATTATGCTTAGAAAATCTGGATTTGAAGATGTGGACATATTAGATATCAATCAAATTGTTGCTTATTATGCCTATGTTAATAGAACGGCAGATGGACTTGGCGTATCACTGGAATCATTTTGGCATAAGTAAGATGAAATCTTAAGATTTTGTC
>JABXKX010000384.1 GCA_013619035.1 Peptostreptococcaceae bacterium | reverse complement strand
GTTTGATATCACGTATTTTTTCAACAAATAAATCAATATCATGTAATGACTCTTGTAACAGTTCCAAATGTGAAATATCATTTTGAATCATTTCATCATATTCCAATGGGCCATCAGCTTCTGATGTTAAAGTTGCTGCTGCCTCTAAAATCTCAAGTGCTGATTTGATATCGAACGTTATATTGTGTTTTAAAAGCTCTATATATCTATCAGGTGTATTTAAGCCCTCTACGGTTTCGTCTAACCACTTTAATGGTTCAGGCTGACTTTGAATAAACTGATAGGTATTATGAATAAGATTTTGTACCTTCTTATCTTGACGGTTCTCACTATACGCTTCGATAAAATCAACAAATGATGTTGTTTCTAACTCGTAAGCCTCTTCTAATATTGTATCCATAGCATCAGCTGCCATGATATTAAGATCAACGGTATCTCCAACTTTAAAACCAGGGTCAATACCTATAAAATGAGCATTGTTTCTAAGTACACCAATACAGAAGGCATGAAGTGTCATGATACTAGAACGTTGTATTTTATTCACTTGTTCTCTTAGAAAAGCACTGTCTTGTTCTTCTAGTTTATTGTACAAGGCTGCAACAATTCTCTCACGCATCTCACTTGCAGCAGCATTTGTAAATGTTACAATCAGCATTTCATCTATGCCCACTTGAGATTCAATAATCAACTGAATAATTCGTTCCACCAAGACCGCTGTTTTACCAGAACCAGCTGCAGCAGAAACCAACAGATTGGCGTTTCTAGCAATAATCGCTTCGTTTTGATCACTTGTCCAATTCGGCATGGTCCCCCCTTTCTCTGATATGTTCTAATACTTCATCATCTTTATAGTTTTTTAGGTTATGATACCTGTTACCAAAACTTTGATCAAACTGACAAATACTTTTATAATCACAACTTTGACATCCTGTCATCGTTCCTAGTTTTATAGGATCAATCTTCGTTACACCATCAGATATCTCATCACCAATATCTCTTACAGTCTCTTTAACAAAGTCTATTAACTTATAGAATTCATCTTCTTTTGCTACTTTCGATCTGCTACTAATGGTATCGTCCTTTTTAAGTTCAAATGGAATAACAGATGACTTTCGATTTTCGATAATTAATCTGTCCATGGCTTGGGCTATATTAATATCTTCAACTAATATACCATCCATTTTTAAAGCTTTTAGTATTTCATTTTCTGTCATATCGCCTTTTAAGAGTTCCGATTCGAGTAAAGGATCATCAATCTTAAAATAAAATACTCCAGCAGGACTTAAAGCATCCACTTTGAAATAGTCATGGTTTTCTAATATAGCATCCATATAAATCATTAATTGTAGTTGTAAACCTTGATAAACTTCAGATAAACTGAATTTTTTGCTACCTGATTTATAATCGATCACTTTAATATATTTTTTGCCATCTAAATCAAATAAATCCACTCTATCTATTTGACCTTCTAACATCATTCTATCCCCATTAGATAATTCTATAATAATCGGTGGTACAGATTGTTCAAATCCCTTTGTACTAAAAGAAATTTCATGGGCATAAGGTACAAACTCCCCTTGTTTAACTTGAGTCACCAAAGTCCAAGCCGCTCTCTTCCCCACTCTTTTGAGTTTTTTTATCAGATATTGATAACGATGAGAAGACTCAAATATTTTGCTATTGTAATCACTCACTAACTCATCTACGATATCTTCTATCATTACAAAAGTTTGTTCACGTGAAATACTTTGCCAATCCATATGGTTTGTTTTCATCTTTGCATCAAAATATTCTAATGTTTTATGGAATAACGATCCTATATCCGGCAATCTAATTTCATATTCTTCTCTTCTTTTCGGTTTTAAACCATAATGAACAAAGTGAGAAAATGGACATCGTTCATATCTTTCTAATCGTGATACACTTGACGTTAGAGGCAAATCATACAATGCTTTCGAATGTTTTTTTGAAATCTGATTGACTTGATTATCATAAAAAAGAGCCCCACTCAATCGATTCGTTTTTTCATGCCATCCATCCTGAGTATGATACCAAGCCAATACTGATAACCAAGCGTCATCTATAACATAATCATCTGCATATCGACGCAGTTTCTCTGTTAATAAATTATAGTGACTGTAAGGATTAAAAGCATCTGTTGGGCTTTGATTTTCTATAACATGACTGTTCATCTCCAACTTTGGAAATACACGGTGTAATTTATCAATATAAATAGATGGACGCAAAGCTTTTCCTTCGTAATCCGCCAAAGAAAAGTTCAGATGAATAAATTCAGTTGCTTTTGAAAATGCGACATAAGTTGAGAAATAATCTCTCGACATAATACTTGCAGCATCGGTTTCAAGATCAAGTCCTTCTTCTTTTAACAGTTGCTTTTCATCATCCAAAAGAATACCTTCATCACTGTATTTCTTAGGAATAACCCCATCATTTAGCCCTAACACATAAAGTCCTTTAGTTGTTTTACTCTTTGATCTTTCTATACTACCAATAACCACTTGATCAATTGAAGGTGGAATCAACCCTAACGACACTTCTGTAAAACCAGCTTCAAGAATTCTAAGATATTCTTTAATCGTTTTAACATCGTCTCCTTCTAATTCAACAAGTTGGTCAAATATCTCTATGATCATATTCCATATCTGAGTACTTTCTTGTACTTTATCCAATGCATTTTCAGATTGCAAATACTCAATCCAAATTTCAATTTTCTCAGGAATTTTAGACAGTAGCAAGTAGTCAAATAACACCTTTGTCATTTCACCAATGGTTTTCTTTGATGAAAAATTATCTTTAAGATGCATCAGAGGTTGAATTAACTTGTCGCGTTCAATTTCCAAAACTTCATCTTCAAAAGGTTCTAACCACCGATTACCTCTTAGTCCTCTTTTAAGCACATAGTTTTCAAATAATGGGATTTTCTTTTCGTCTACATCTGTTAGTCCTGTTTTAATGACTTTTAAAACATCCTCTTTTTTAAATCCACTGTTTAAACAATATAAAGAAGACAATATGAATTTAATAATTGGATGATTCATAATGCTGACTTTATCATCTATAAAATAAGGTATGTTATATTCAGAGAAGATACGTTTGATAATCGATGTATATCCTTCTATATTACCCGTGACAACCGCTAAATCTTTGTAGCGAGAGCCCGTTCGTATCTGTCTACAAATATCTTTTGCAATATTTTCAACTTCATCGTACACATTATTGTTCATATGTAAATGGATATGTTCTAAGGGTTGATCATACGGTGTATACGGATAAGAGAAAAATTCTCTTCTAAGCGCTTCTAAATCCTCATACTTTGAATGACCAACCAATTCTTTTTTCATTTCTTCTAGACCTAGACGATCTACAACTTTACGTATTTTTTTTAAGGTTTTTATAACCGGTTCAAATATTGGATTATCTTGTTCTAATGTCAAAGCAAAAGTACACTCTTTTGCCAAACGCATCATTTCTTCCATTAACATATATTCTTGATTCGAAAAACTATCAAATCCATCAAAGTAAACACTTGTGCGTTTTAAGAGTTGTGACGAATCCAATCGATTGATAACAGCCGAAAGTTTATCTTCTTCATCAAAGTAACCTTTTGCCATAAACGTTTGATAATACTCCAGAATCAATGCGACATCCTTTAGCTTTCTATCCACCAAAAGATTCAGATCACTAGAGAGGAGTTTTTTATTTAAATCTTCCGCTTCAATGCCCACACGTTTCATTTCACTCATCAAAGTGCTTAGTTTTTCTACAAATCCGTTCTTTCTCGAAATATCTCCAAAAACAAGAAGTTCTTCATGATGTTCATCAAGTATGGAACGAAGCACCATCGCTTTTCCCAAACTATTGATTTCGGTTTCTGATAATGCACCTGTTTCATTGATAACTTGTGTACAAAATCTATTAAAACTCATCACTTCTATGTTCATGATACCATCACAATTAAGATCTTGAATCAACTCTACTTCTGCTTGTAATGTATATTGTTCTGGAACAATCAACAATTGTTTTTCACTTAGCTTCTGACCAATCATTTGATGAATAAATTTACTTTTACCACTATTCGATTTACCTAGTATATATCTAATCATAAGAGTCTCCTTCTCAATAATTATAACAAAAAAAAACCTGAAAAATACTTTTCAGGTCGATCTTTTAATCATTTGCATCAAAATCCTCTAGCGATTCTTGTAAATAAGTGTTGATTACATTTTGTACATGAGAATCCTTTAAGATAACAGAAATTTCAATACGTCTATTTTTTGCATAAGCATCATCAGATGTCCCTAAATCAAGTGGTCTAAATTCAGAATACGCACTTGCTGCAAAATAACTACCATAATCATCTGCTAAATCTGGATTAGATTTCATCAAGTAATTTACAACACTGTAAGCTCTTCTTGCAGATAACTCACGGTTATATTCCTGTGATGCTCTTTCATCTGTATGACCTTGAATACTAATAGCATCAATGTTTTCTCTGATATTTGGATCACTCAAGACATTTTCAAATGCAATTGCTAAATTATCTAACAGTTGTTTACCACTCTCTTTTACTGATGAGGAGTCTGTATCAAATACCAAACTCTCATTAATAATGATATTACCATTATCTCCAATGCTTACTAATGCTTCACCAGCAACATTGGTTTCTCCCAATTCCTCTTCTATAGAATCTTTTACTTTTTCAAGAACATCAACTCTTAAGAGGGCAATTCCTTCTAATTTAGATCTTAAACTAGCAAGCTCTTTATTACTTTGCTCAATGATACTCTTTTGATCATCAATGGCTTCTTGAGCCAATTTCAAATCATCTTCTCCAGCTTCTAATTCAGATTGTAATACTTTCAGTTCTAATATATTACTTTCAATTTCTAATCTACTGATAGAAAGGTTTTCTTCTGTTTCTGTTAAAGATTCCGACTTTTGGTTCAATACAATTTCAGTTTCAGCAAGTTGATCTTTAAGGGCTGATAAAGTTTTCATCGTTATGATTTTTTCCATATAAAACACCAATACTAAGAAAAATAAAATCAAAACAACAGTAGAAATCATATCCGTAAAGGCTGGCCAAAAATTCTCCTCTTCTTCGCGGTGTCTTTCTCTTTGTCTACGCAGTTTCATTTATCCCACCTACCCATCTTTTCTCGATAGTTTTTCAAGTGTCTTATTTAAATCATCAATTTTTTGATGGCCTGCTTTCATATCATCTACATTTTTGTCTATTTCATCACTAAAATCATCAAAACTTACACTCATTCTTTGAATATTTGTTCTTAAATGATGATTAAACTCTGTAAAATCTCTGATGTTTTCTGAGAATTGATTTAAAGAATGATCAAATCTTACCACAGAACTCTTAATAGATTCTGCTGTTAAAACCATATCACCAGTCGCATCAGCAAGTTGAGTGGTAATATCGGTTGCAATCCCTCGTAGATTTGTTGTTAATGACTCATTAAACTTCTCAAAGCTTAAAGATAATGCTGTATTACCATCTTCATCAACAGCACCTAGTCCATTATTTGAAATCATTAAATGGTTGTCCAAATACTCTTCAACTGAAGTGATCAACGATTCTTTCAAATCCAATAACCCAAACATAATATTCATAATATTGGTTAATACCGATGCTCCAATACCAAACATAGATGTAATGAATGCTATTGACATACCTTTGATTGAACTCACAAGACCATCAGTAATCATTTCTACACCAACTATTTCTTGAGTCTTTGATAACATTGTTACCAGTTCTTCAATTGAAATAATCAAACCATAAAATGTTCCTAATAATCCTAGAATAATCATCATTGAAACAGCTTTTTTTGCAAATCTTTCACCAAGAAGTATTGTTTTCATATGACTATTCATATTTTTTTCAATAATAGCGATTGTATTAATTTCCTCAACGTTGTTATTGAGTGCAACATTAAAATCATCTATTACATCATTCATCATTCTATGTTTAAATAGTCGATTCTTTCGATTTTCTTTATCATTAATATCTCGAATCAAACCGCTATAAGTTCTTCTAATTAAACCTGAAAACAAAACAGTGCTTAAAAACAATAACACAATAAGGATGATAATCCCCTGTGCAATAATTCTCATATCCAATATGGCTCCCATAAAATCCTCCTTTTAGTTAAATGCCTTCTATATTTCATTGTATAGAAGTCTAATTAGTCTTGCAATAGGCTGTATCAATTGTAAGAAAATATTAACCTCTCTTTAATATATGACACCAGTGTGACAAAAACATGTTTTTGTTTTAACAATTTTTCCCGTGGGTACATACTAAATGGGAGGTGTTCTATGAATATAAAATGTGGGTACGCTGTGCCTACGAACGCGAGAGTTTTTAAATCACAATACAATTATTTTTATGGTATTGGTAAACTCTCTCAAAAGGAGTGTGTCGATCGTTCTCTATTGGTTTCGGGCGTTACTTTTGTAGATCAAAACGAATACGATGATTATATAAAAACACATCATCTCGATAACATTCTAGACTAATTACTTTAAAAGCACTGCTTGCGCAGTGCTTATTCATTGTCTACATTTCTATTTTCAATCAAAAGCTCTAAAAGCTGTTTTAATTCATCAGAATTATATTTTTCTAATTCATCTTCTAAAAAATTAATTGATAATTCAA